>DATCJQ010000106.1:0-2322 GCA_036562745.1 Flavihumibacter sp. | reverse complement strand
TCTGATGATACCAGCTGAACGCCTCCGGCAGTTCCAGGAGATTCATGAAAAGTTGATGAACCTGGCGTATGAAACTGCGGTCGATATAGGCGGAAAGGGAAGTGCCGGCTTTCTGTTTGGCATGGGTGCGGGTAAGCTGTTGCACCAGTTGGGTGAGCGATTCATCGCCCAGTGCAGCCAGTGCGGCTACTCCCTCGGCAGAAAGCTGGGGAAATGCTTTTTTAGCCACTTCGGCATCCAGGGCCTCGCGGGCAAAATCCACGCCCCGAGGCTGTTTCGTTATATAAAATGCCTCCACCGGCGACCAGCGTTGCCGCAGTCGCGATGGTTTCAGAAATAGAGCTGATTTGCGTTCCGGTTTACTCATAGAGCCGGCAAATATAAAGACCTCCCGTGAACCGGGCAGGCAGGCTTTCCGTACCTTTGCCACTTCAATCGAACATATATGAAACTTAGTCATTTGTCCGAAACCCTGATTGGATCGGAGATCGTGAAACTGGGTGGAGAGATTCGTGAGAAGATCAGGCTGGGCGAGCAGATATATAATTTCACCGTGGGTGATTTTGATCCGGCCGTTTTCCCCATCCCCGCTGAACTGAAAGAAGAAATCATTGCTGCTTACCGGGCACATTTTACCAATTATCCCCTTGCCGAGGGAAATCTGGATCTGCGCGAGTCGGTTGCCGCTTTTATTAAGGAGCGCGAGGGACTCGATTATTCCACTTCGGAATTCCTGATTGCTGCGGGCGGGCGTCCGCTGATCTATGCCATTTTCCGCGCCATTGTGGATGCCGGTGAAAAAGTGATCTACGCGGTTCCCTCCTGGAACAACAATCACTACACGCATTTTGTAGGCGGCGAACATGTGGTGGTGGAAGCGGGGCCCGAAACCAATTTCATGCCCAGTGCCGACAACCTGGCTCCGCTCCTGAAAGGCGCCACCCTGCTGGCACTCTGCTCACCGCAGAACCCGACGGGTACAGTGTTTACTAAAGAAGAGCTGGAAAAAATCTGCGATCTGGTGCTGGCTGAAAACCAAGGCCGCGGCGCTGATGAAAAGAAACTTTATGTGATGTACGATCAGATGTACTGGCATCTGACCTATGGAGATATCAAACATTATAATCCCGTCAGCCTGCGTCCGGCAATGCGCGATTACACCATTTTCGTGGATGCCATCTCCAAAGCATTTGCCGCTACCGGTGTTCGCGTGGGATGGAGCTTCGGTCCCGCCCCTATCATCAATAAGATGAAAGCGATCCTCGGACACGTGGGTGCCTGGGCGCCGATGGCAGAACAAAAAGCCGTGGCCAGATTCCTGAAGCAGGGCGATGCTATTGACCGTTTCCTCGCGAATTTCCGGACTGAAGTGGAATATCGGCTGCGGACCATTCATAATGGATTCCAGGAAATGAAGGCAGCCGGGTTGCCGGTTGATTCGATCGCTCCGCAGGCGGCCATCTACCTGACGATTAAGATTGACCTTAAGGGACGCACAACTGCCGATGGCAAACTGCTGGAAAATCAGTCGGATGTAACGTCGTATCTGCTGAATGAAGCGAAGCTGGCCGTTGTTCCCTTCTATGCATTTGGTGCGGCCGCCACATCATCGTGGTATCGGTTAAGTGTGGGAACCTGTAAGAAAGAGGAGATTCCGGTTATGCTGGAGAAACTGAGGAATGCCGTGGCAAATTGCCGCTAATAGATGCGAAATACAGAAAAAATTAGGGTCAGCTTATCGGCTGACCCTATTCTTAAGTTCTTTGTTTATCGGGCTGGTTGAATCTAGTTTTTGTTATTGAGGAAAACGAAAGCGGGCTCACCGTTGTGAATCAGGTTCATAATAGTACTTGTTTGTGTATAAACGCGATACCTGTTCAGGTCAATCACTTCGTACACATGTGAAAATGTTTCCTGAGTTTCAACCCCCATCAGGAGTTTGTTCAGTTGAGCCAATTCACGCTCCATCGCGTCTTCATTGTCGCGAGCGTGCTTAACCAATACTAACAAATCTCTGTTCGGCGCTTTCATTTAATCAGATTTAATAGCCTACATAACCTTTGTTCATATTGCAGCCGCAACCTTTTCCTCCTATCCGGTTACCGCTGCTGCAGGATACTGCTACACTACTAACCAATATCACCAGAACGACGTATATCAGCGTCTTCTTCATAATTTTAGTTTTCTAATTTAAACTTATTTTTCAACAAAAAAGTATCTGGGATTGCCCAAATTTTCTGAATTATTTCAACAATTTTCACGCAGATCTACCATTCTGCTGTCTCCCATGGAATGGGGACTAGGGCACGCGAGCAGGTGTAT
>DATCJQ010000103.1:0-2198 GCA_036562745.1 Flavihumibacter sp. | reverse complement strand
CTCGTAAGCATGGCGAAGATCGCAGTGGGCATCGATTTGTAGAATACCAAATTCTGAATGTTTTTCAGAAAGGGCTTTGATAAAGCCGAATGGGGTACTATGGTCACCTCCCAATACGGCCACCAGCTTGTTTTTTTCGAGCAGCTCGCGGGTTTGGGTATAGACCCAGTTGTTCATAAAATCGCTCCCCTCATTAATTTCGCGGAGGGAGCGACACATGAAATTATTTTTATCTACGTCCTCGCCATTGGAGATATAATCGATGTACAATTCGGCTTCTTTCCGGAGATAATCACTTTTTAACAAAATCTTTTTATCGACGCTTCGCATATAGAAACCCTGGCGCCAGAGATCGTGGTAATCGGCATCGTACAGGTCGACCTGCAGACTTGCCTTGGCGATATTGTCCGCGGCTCGGGCGGTTCCTGCACTGTAGCTCACCGTTACTTCCCAGGGCACGGGAACAATGACCAGACGGGCATCCTGCTCTTCGGTAGGCAATCCAAAAATGTTGTTATTGGGGTTGCCAAGGCTATTGGCGTCGTACTGCGAAAGATCCATTTTTATTGATTAAAACGGCCGCAAGTTAGTGCAGCCGGAATTAGATGCAAAATTAAGGCCATGGGTTGTACGGGGGTAAAGAAATGCCCGTCCAATAGCAATTTGGACTAACTTTGCGCCGGTAGCTTTGCGAGTATGAAAAAGACACATATTATCATCCTGATTTTCATTGCCGTAGCGATTGCGGTACTCATTAGTTTTATGGGTGACCTCACCACCTACGACACCGTCGCCTCTGCCCGCGAGAAGGAGGGGAAATTTGTGCACCTGATCGCCAAGCTGGACAAAAGCCAGCCGGTAGAATACGATCCGGTAAAAAATCCCAACTATATGCGATTCATCGCCATCGACACCCTGGGAAATTCAACTCCCGTGGTGTATTACAATGCCAAACCCACTGATTTCGAAAAAAGCGAGCGCCTCGTTTTAAAAGGAAGCATGAAAGCGGGAACTTTTGAATGCGATGAGATGTTAATGAAGTGCCCGTCCAAATACAAGGACGATGTGGAAGCAAATAAAAACAACCTGAGCTCTAATTAATGCGTTTCTGAAATGAACTATATTGGTGAACACCTATTGCCCGGGCAACTGGGCCATTTTTTTATTGTTCTGGCCCTGGTCTCTTCTCTGGTAGCAATAATTTCCTTTGCAAAATCAACCAATGCCACTGACCTGGATGCCGACCGCAGCTGGAGAAAGCTCGGACGGATCGCTTACGGTCTGAATGCATTTTCGGTGATCACCATATTCGGGCTTCTCTTTTATATCATCATCACCCACAAGTTTGAATACTATTACGCCTGGAATCACAGCAGCGTGGACATGCCCATGAAATACCTGCTCTGTGCGATCTGGGAAGGACAGGAGGGAAGTTTCCTGCTCTGGTCTTTCTGGAACGCGGTGATTGGTGTATTCCTGATCAGTCGCGGTGGCAAATGGGAGGCCCCCGTTATGGCCGTGATGGCCTTTGCTCAATTGTGTCTGGCTACCATGGTACTGGGACTTTATTTCGGCGATACCATGATCGGAAGCAATCCCTTCCTCCTGGTGCGTGAAAAGTTTGCCGATGCTCCCGTGTTTTCACGTCCCGATTACCTGAGCCTGCCGCAGATGCAGGACGGACAGGGCCTCAACCAGCTCCTGCAAAACTATTGGAACGTGATTCACCCGCCCGTTTTGTTCCTGGGTTTTTCTTCTTCCATCATTCCCTTTGCCTATGCCATTGCCGGATTATGGAAAAAAGACTATTCCGGCTGGACTCGCATTTCCCTTCCTTATTCCCTGTTTGCCGCCGGCATTCTCGGGTTGGGTATCATGATGGGAGCCGCCTGGGCCTATGAATCACTGACCTTCGGTGGTTATTGGGCCTGGGACCCGGTTGAAAATGCGTCGCTGGTGCCCTGGCTGATTCTGGTAGCCGGCATCCATACGCAGGTGGTGTATAACGCGACCGGTCATTCGCTCCGCGCTACTTATCTCTTCTACCTGCTCGGTTTTACCATGGTGTTGTTTTCCACCTTCCTGACCCGGAGCGGTGTGCTCGGCGATAATTCCGTTCATTCCTTTACCGATCTGGGAATGAATACGCAGCTGCTGCTGTTTATGCTGGTGTTTGCCATACCCGGACTGGCCTGGTT
>DATCJQ010000100.1:0-4873 GCA_036562745.1 Flavihumibacter sp. | reverse complement strand
GATAACTGGTAGTCACTCATGAAACTTAAGACAAAAGGATTACCCAATTGCATTGCTGAATCTATTGTAGGGCGGGTGACATTTGACCCATTCACGATTTCAGATAACTCGATATTGCTTACTGATGGTGGTTTGGACCCTTTTGTTCTTCAAAATTTTGAAGCCGTATTGACGACTGCTGCTTTTAAGGACCGAATCGACTATCCTTCAGTATATGAAATTCCCGATTTTAATCACTTGACTGAAGGGGATATCATTGTGGTACATTCGGATGGAATTATTAATACCGTATACCGGGTGGCGTCTGAGCATAATTTTCTTCTTTTTACTGAGCGATGCAATAGTAATTGCCTGATGTGCTCCCAACCACCAAGAGACAAGGATGATTCGCGACTGGCTCATCTATATAAACGGATAATTCCTTTGATACCGAAGAATTGTACTCACTTAGGCATCACAGGAGGTGAGCCCACGTTGTTAGGGGACTTGTATTTTGAATTGCTAAATCTTATTTCAAGAGAACTACCGAATACAAATATTCATTGTCTTACAAATGGAAGAAGTTTTGCATGGCCGCATTTTACAAAGAGGCTGGATGAAAATTTGTTAAATAAATTAATGCTTGCCATTCCTCTATATGCAGACAATTATATAATGCATGATTATATTGTGCAGGCTAAAGGGGCCTTTAATCAAACATTAAATGGTTTATATCAACTTGCAGATATTGGAGCCAGGTTGGAGATAAGGATTGTGTTGCATCAACTTTCTGTGCAAAGACTTTCGAAATTGGCTAGGTTTATTTATAAAAATTTGCCTTTTGTAGACCATGTTGCTTTCATGGGTTTGGAATATCAGGGGTATACTCCACACAACATAGAAAAATTGTGGCAGGATCCAGTAGAATATTCGGGATATTTAAGTGAGGCCGTGCTTTATTTATTTGATATGGGGATGAATGTTTCAATATACAATCATCAATTATGTGTCACCCCTCAGGAACTTTGGCCTTTTTGTCAACGATCAATATCTGATTGGAAAAATGTTTACCTTCCTGTATGTGAAAATTGCGAAGTTAGAAATCAATGCGGTGGATTCTTTGCATCATCCATTGACTTTTATAGTGAAAACATCCATCCGATTAAAACTAGTTGTGAGGAGAAAATAATAGGCGACTAGGTTGGAATTTGTAAAAGTTGAGTATAGGTGTCTTAATGCTTAAAATACATGGGTTTGCCAGGGGCAAATCCACCAAGTTCGTTTTTTCAGTTTCCCGTTTTCATTCGGTTCGTATTGAGCTCCACCTGGGCACCCGTCTCATTCAATAAGCGGGAGAACCGGCTTCTGCGCTACATTCCACCAAACATTTGACCTCTTTTTCCGGTCTTTCGTCGCAGTATTGGAGTGGTTTACCGCATAGCTTCCAAATGCCCCGCTTGATTGTGTAGTTTGCCACTGTCGCAATTTGTAAAAACCTTGGTCCATGGAATCTGTAAGTACTTCCCTTTTCCGGGTGTTATTGCTGTTTATCGCCCTCGCGGGCTGCAGTAAAAATAATGATGATACGAAAATCAATTTCACCATCGATGCGGGTGAAGATGTTGAAATTGTGCTGCCCGAGGATTCGGTAAGGTTAAATGGAGTTTATAAGGGGCAGGTGGAACCTTATTTGGTGAGATGGAGCCAGTTGGCAGGTCCGATGGAAGTTATTATGGAAAATGAAAATTCGCTGAATCCCAAAATATCGCCACTTTATGCCGGTGTTTACCAGTTTGAGCTGGTTGTGATCAGTGAATTGAAATACAAGCGCGACACGGTACAGGTCACTGTTATTTCACCCTTTGAAGAAGATCAGGAAATAGGAGAAAATGAATTCATCGTGGAAAACCTGGTTTGGGATTATGACTGGTACAATACCGTTGAAATACCAGATTTTGGTATGCGGGTGAAAAACGGGGAGCTGTTTAAAGTCTTTATAAAACGGGGCGGTTCGGACGAATGGATCCCCGTAGTGCCTGATAAAGATTACGCGCCTGGCATCTTGTACACTTATGCTGTTCATAAGCTCATCGGTGCGCAGGGCCCTTTTTACAAAGGATCTCTGTATATTCATTACGATGGTTATGATACGGACGACTCTCCATCGGTGAAAGTCATCTATTAGAAACAATCTGATAGTAGTCAGATCAAAACCTTATACCATGATACAGAAAATTTCTTCACAGTTGAGGCTGTTATTCGTGCTGGCTTTGCTAACGGCAGGATGCAGCAAGGACGCTGAAAAAATCATGAAGGATTTTACCATTGATGCCGGAGATGATATCGAATTGATTCTTCCGCAGGATTGGGTTCGTTTAAACGGCGTGTATGTTGGCCAGGACAGAGCGGAAATCTCCTGGCAAATGCTGGAAGGACCGTCCTCGGTGGAGGTTGAAGATGAGAAAACACTGCGTCCGAAACTGTATGGTCTGCAACCTGGAGTTTACAAGTTTGAACTGGTAGTGACATCCAACGGAATCGTAAAGCAGGATACCGTTCAGATTCTGGTCTTAGCCCCGTTTGAAGAAGATACTGAAATCGGCAATACGGAAATAATCCTGGAAAAAATTGGCTGGACCTATGACTGGTACAGAAGTTTAAAAATTGATGATTTCGGGGGTCTGGTTCCCAACGGAGAATTATTCGAACTATATATTATGCGGGAGGGTACCCAGGAGTGGGTGCGGGTGCCTCCGGTTGACCAGAAATCCGACTCCGATAAATACAGTTACGAAGTGTCCAAAAAAGTGGGGGCGAATGGGTGGTATTATGACGGCACCTTGTATTTGTATTGCGGCGATGACGGTATAGACGATAACCCCTCTGTTAAAATTATCTATTAACCGATCCCTGCTGGCATCCATGAAGAGGATTTGTAACTGAGTCGGTCTGGTTAAAATTTCGGAACATCGACCTTAATTTCGGCCACCATCAATCTTCCGATTGAGGGAGCACCTACAAATTCAATCTGCCGGGTATTGAAGAGGTTGCTGATGCCCAGATTGAAACGGACGGACTGATTGAGTTTGTACTGCGCGGATAGATCAAAACTGGTAAATCCGCCCAGCGGCCCCCAGTCGTAGAGCCAGGGAGCCGTAATACTGTGCGCCCCATCTATGGTGCCTTTCTGGGAACCACTGTAAAATTCATAGCGTTGTACATACCTGGCCGACAAGCTGAATGCCAGTCTTTCCCTGCATAGATTCTGAAAATCGACCTGCAATATTGCACGGTTGCGGGGAGTGTTCAGACTTTTTTCGTCCGGGGAGATTACGCCGTTTTTGTTGGCATCGTTTTTACCCCTGGTGATATCCGAATTAAACCAGGAATATTTTAATGCGAAGCCGATATAACGGTTCAGCTCATACGATATGGCACCGTCAATACCCCAGGAGTTGATCCTTCCGTAGTTGTAGTTCGCGGAAAACGAAGCGCCTGTCAGGGTATCATTTACGAGTCTGCCGGCAGAATTGGGATTATGGGTGACCGGAAATCCGTTCACAGTTAACACTCTTCCAAAGGTTTGAATGGCCGGAGTTATAAAATTCCTGCTGCGGCCGTAGTAATAGGTGACATCAATGAAAAAGTTTTTGGCCAGGTTGCCTTTATACCCCAGTTCCCAGGTGCTGATTCGTTCCGGTTTTAATGGAGTGGTTTGCAATATAACACTGTCACTCAGCCTGGTGTTTACCGGGATATACCGGATACCCTCGCCACCATTCCCAAAATAACTTCGGTTGATCCCCGCGTACTGATGCTGGATGCTGGGCATCGAATAGGCTTTAGCCCAGCTGATGCGGAAACTGCTCTCACCCACATTGATCAGCCAGGCGAATTTGGGGGATATAAATCCGCCGAAATTGCTGTGGTTATCGTAGCGTACTGCCGCCATTGCGCGCATGTTCCAGGGAAGATCTTTATCGGCCTGCACCACCGCCCCGTATTGGGTAATGCTTATCCGTCGGCCGCTGTCAACGAGATTGATACCAAAACCATTCGGACGTTCGCGCTGGAAACTCATGCCTCCCGCCAGTGTGAGTCCCAACTCCTCCAATTTGTGCCGATACTGGCCCTCTGCATTGAAGCGCCGGCTCTTTTCCCTGAACCGGTTGCGTATGGCCCAGAGATGGGCGCTGTCGGGTGATAGCCGGCGGTTGGGGCCATCACTATCGGGACTGTTTACACGGTTCCAATAATCGCGCGAATAGGCATTGATGTTATAGCTGTTGCCAATATCGCCCCAGGTCTCATAAGCTGTTAGGAACCAATTGGCATGCACGAGCCGCGCCTGCAGGAATCCATATTTCATGTCCTGCATGCGGTTGCGTCCGCCCGTGGTTACCTGCAAAAAATTACCGCTGCTGCCACCGCCCGAAAGAATAAGATCGGTGGACGGTTTTACGCGATAATAAATGCCCGCTTCGCCACGTAAGTGCCGGAAGTTGAGATCTAAATTCTGCGCCGGGATCAGCACCGATGGACCGATAGCCGTTCCGCTAGCAATACTGTCATAAAATTCGTATTCCCTTCCGGTTACCCATTCGCCGGTAAGCTTATAGGCCCATCGCTCATCGAGTTTGGCCGCATGGCGAAGTCTGCCGCTGAACTGATAAAGATTGCCGGCACTCACTGATACCGTTGTGCCCGGATATTTTCGCGGATCCTTTGTGATAAAGTTCATCACCATGTTGTGGGCATTGGGACCATAGAGCGCTGCCTGCGGGCCCAGTACCACTTCAATTTTTTCGATATCCTCTTTATTGTATGTGCCCGTATTGGAACTTACTACCGGCAGCCCGCCGCTGAGCGCCGCCATACTGTTCCGTCCATCTAC
>DATCJQ010000099.1:0-3468 GCA_036562745.1 Flavihumibacter sp. | reverse complement strand
CACATTTCCGGCTCCATCTTTATAGAGGTTTCCGGTGCCACGGGGACCCACAGCCGATAAGGTGGTAGCAGCCATGGTTCCGTTTTTAATGGCTTCCACCACGCCCTTACGGGTCCAGTAGATATAATCCTCCGCATTCAGGAAATCGTAGGGAACATTCAGGAAATTCCAACCGGTGCGGGCCTTCAGGTTGATGGAAGATTTTCCGGCCTTTCCTTTTTTGGAAGTGATCAGGATCACACCATTACTGGCGCGTGCCCCATAGATAGCGGTGGCAGATGCGTCCTTCAATACCTCCATACTCTCGATTTCCTCGGGATTGATATCGCTGAGGGAACCGCGTACCTGTCCGTCCATAATAATAAGCGGAGAACCACTACCATCGAACTCGGTACCACCTCTCAACACGATGTTGGGCAGTGAACCCGGGCGACCGGTGGCGGTAGACACCCGCAAACCCGGAATGGTACCAGATAAGGCCTGGGCGGGGTTGGAACGAATCCCCGATTCCAGCACTTTGTTGTCGAGCTTGGAAACCGATGAGGTCATTTTGGAACGCTTTACCGTACCATAACCCACCACCACTACTTCATCCATCTTTTGATTAGCCGGTTTAAGGCTGATGATAAAACTGGTTAGATTACCGGTTTTGAATTCCTGGCTGTCAAATCCCAGTGAACTGATCACCAGGATTGCACCCGGCTCAATGCTGATTTTGAACTGTCCATCCACATCGGTTTGGGTACCGGTGGTTTGTCCCTTTACCAGGACTGAAGCTCCCACTACCGGACTTCCGTCCTCTGCAGAGCGTACAACGCCCGTCACCGGCCGGGACTGGGCATTTAACTGAATTGAGCCAAGCAAGGTTGCCAGCAGCAGAATCAATTGCAGGCAGTTGATCGTTTTTCTCATAATTAAAGTAGTTGTGTATTATGTATAACATAATAAAAATAATAACTAAATTGAATTCACCAAGAAAAATCTGGCTTATCCACTACCTATTGTGGATAACTCGGAAAACGGTAGTTTTGCCGATAACTAGTTATACATAATAACCATATGGGAGTCAAGTCGTTAATAGAAGATTTCAAAACGGTGGACACCAGTTCTCTGGTGGACAAGGTAGAAGCCAAGCTGGTGCAGCTGCTGAAGGATAAGAAGCTGAACGTGGGCGATACGATTCCCAAGGAACTCGAACTGGCCGAAAGCCTGGGCGTAAGCCGCACGGTGGTGCGGGAAGCCCTGCTCCGCCTCCGGGTAATGGGACTCATCGACTCCAGGAAGAAAAAAGGTGCGGTGATTACCAGTCCAGATATTTTCGCCATCCTCAGCAAAAGCGTCAATCCCCATATACTGGATCAATCCACTTTAAAAGAGATGTTCGAACTCCGCCTTATGCTCGAAATTGGGATGGCGGATTTTATTTTTCAGCGCGTACAACCGGGCGATATTGAGGAACTGCGCAGAATAGTGGGCGCCGAACCCGATGCCACCCAGCATCACCTGTTTAATATAGAACACGAGATTGCCTTTCACGGTAAGCTTTATGAAATCGCCGGTAATGAAACGCTGAAGAAATTCCAACGCATGCTCCTGCCCGTGTTTGATTATGTGCATCACAGCGGACTCCTGAAAAAGCAGATCATAACGAAGAAATTCGTGTCGCACAAAGGGCTGGTGGACATTATTGAAAACGGTTCGCCCGAGATGTTCCGCAACGCCATGCGCAATCACCTCGAAAATCATTTCAGCCGGCTGTTTGAGTAAATCACTTCATCCATTCGGTTAAGCTTCCCCGTTAGTTCGAGTAAAACCTTTCTGTGAGTTCGGGTAATCATCTACACTAGTAGTGTAAGCCTTTCCGTTAGTTCATGTAAACATCTACGTTAGTTAGTGTTAACCTATCCGTTAAAATCGGTTAATTCTGTCCGTTAGTTCGGATAATTATTTTTTCTTCTTCTTTTTACCGGCCTGCTCCTCTGCTTCTTTCAGCAGCTGGCGCCAGTTATCGTGGGGTGTTTCCTCCGAGAATGCGATCGTTTCGCGATAATCTTTCGGATCTATTTCCTTCACGCGGATTTTGTTCCCCGTGTATTTTTCGATCGCTTCCAGCAGCGGTTTTTCCTCCTCACTGCAGAAGCTGATGGCCTGTCCCTTTTTAACGCCTCTGCCGGTGCGGCCTACCCGATGCACATAGTTATCGGCCTGTTCGGGCAGATCATAGTTCACCACATAATCCACCCCCGGAATATCAATGCCCCGCGCGTTCACGTCGGTGGTGATCAATATGGGGATGGTACCCGAACGAAACTGTTCCATCACCGCGAGGCGATCATCCTGTTCCTTGCCGCCGTGCATTACCAGGCTTTCGATGCCCACCCGTTTCATTGCGGCCTGCACGCGCTCGGCACGCACTTTGGTACGGGTGAAGACCAGCATTTTTACACCGGGCAATTCACGCACCAGCCGTTCAAGGAAAAATCGTTTATCGTCCATCGATACAAAAGCCACCGCATGCTCCACGTTTTTGGAAACCGGATCCTGCGGCGATACCTGGATGCGTATCGGATTATACACCATGGCATAGGCCAGGTCCTTGATCCGCGCATCGATGGTTGCCGAGAAAAACAGGGTTTGATGCTTTTTCGGCAGGCGTTTTTTGATATCGACAATATCTTTATTGAATCCGAGATCCAGCATATGGTCGGCCTCGTCCAGCACCAGGTAACGCACGTTCTGCAGGTCCAGCACCTTCTGGTGATGCAGATCGAACAGGCGCCCCGGTGTGGCCACCACAATGTCTACCCCGTGCTTAAGCTCTCGGATTTGTCCCTCCTGCTCCACCCCGCCTACCAGGGCCATGGTCTTCACTTCGGTATACTGACCAATTTGCTGAAACACGCCGGCAATCTGGATGGCCAGCTCGCGCGTCGGAACCATCACCAGGCATTCGAGCAGGTGTTTGGGTTTATGCCTACGCTCCTGATGCGTCTGGATCAGGTGCAGCAACGGGATGGCAAAGGCCGCCGTTTTTCCGGTGCCCGTTTGGGCAATTGCCAATACATCTTCCCCTTTCAGAATACTTGGAATGGCTTTGTACTGAATATCGGTGGGACGTTTGAAACCCAGTTCCGCCAGGCTTTCTTTGATATCGGGAGAAATATGATATTGTTCAAATCGCATATGCCGTACATATAATTAGCCTACAAAGGTCGGGCTTTTTCCCCTTAGATTTGTGCCCCGAAAAATTCAGATATGCTGAAGCAGGAAGCAAAACAGACGATCAAACTGGCTTTTCCAATCATAATTGGTGAATTGGCCCAGATGGCTTTGCACATTATTGATGCGGCTATGGTGGGCGCCATCAGCTATAAACAACTGGCAGCCTCCTCCCTCGTGATCAATGCCATCGGTATCCCCTTCGTTATTGGTATCGGGATGACCATCTCCGTTTCACAAATGGTTTCG
>DATCJQ010000093.1:0-5968 GCA_036562745.1 Flavihumibacter sp. | reverse complement strand
CGGTGGGCACGCTTTCGGGCGGACAACGGAAACGTGTGGCGCTGGCCCGCACCCTGATCGACATCGGCTTCGATCATAAGCATACACTCCTAATCATGGACGAGCCTACCAACCACCTCGATATCCAAACTGTGGAATGGTTGGAACATTTCCTGAATCAGGAAAACGTGACACTGTTGCTCGTAACCCACGACCGGTATTTTCTGGATGCCGTTTGTGATGAGATTTGGGAACTCAACGGCAGCACCCTCTACACTTATAAGGGTGATTACGAAACCTATATGGAACGTAAAGCCGCACGCATAGAACAACAGGCGGCCAGTATCGATAAAGCCAGGAACCTTTATCGGAAGGAACTGGAGTGGATTCGAAAACAACCCAAGGCGCGGACCACCAAATCCAAAAGCCGGATCGATGCCTTTGCCGATGTGGAAGCCAGGGCCAAACAAAGAATGGAAGAACAGGCGCTTCAACTGGAAATGAAGATGAGCCGTTTGGGTGGCAAAGTACTGGAGCTGAAAAAGCTTTACAAATCTTACGGCGATAAAAATATCCTCAGGGGGTTCGACTACACCTTCAAAAAAGGCGACCGCATCGGTGTGGTGGGACCAAACGGTGTGGGCAAATCCACTTTTCTGGATATCCTGCAGGGCATAGAGCAGCCCGATAGCGGAAAGGTGAACGTGGGTGATACCATCGTCTTCGGTTATTATTCGCAGGAGGGCCTGACCTACAAGGAAGACATGCGTGTAATTGAATACGTGAAGACCTTTGCAGAGAGCTTCCCGCTGGCCAATGGCGGAAGCCTGAGCGCTTCACAGTTCCTGCAACTTTTTTTATTCAGTCCCGATCAGCAATACAGTTATATCAGTAAACTCAGTGGTGGCGAGAAGAAACGCCTGCTGCTGCTGACGATCCTGTTCAAAAATCCGAACTTCCTGATCCTCGACGAACCCACCAATGACCTGGATCTTCCCACCCTTTCGGTGCTGGAGAACTTTTTATCGGAATTCCAGGGCTGCCTGCTGATCGTTTCGCACGACCGTTATTTTATGGACCGCCTGGTGGACCATCTGTTCGTGTTCGAGGGTGATGGCAATATCCGCGATTTCCCCGGCAACTATACACTCTACCGGATCTGGCAGAAAGAGCAGGAACAGAAGGCCGCGCAGGAGCAGGTTCCGATGGCGGCCAAAAAAGAAACTACAGCGGCACCCGCGGGCCCGACGAAGCGAAAGCTTTCTTACAACGAGAAACGCGAGTTCGAACAACTGGAGAAAGATATTCCCGCCCTGGAAGCCGAGAAAGCGAGGCTGAGTGAGCAGATGGCTTCGGGCAATCTGAGTTTCGAGCAGCTGCAGGAGCTGGCCCACCGCGTCGGCCAAATCACCGAACAGCTCGAGGAAAAGGAAATGCGCTGGCTCGAACTCTCCGAAATCGCCGGCGACTAACTACCCGTCGGGCACCCGACGGGTACCCGACGGGTAGCGTGAGTATGCGAATTAATGGAACAGTTTTCTGCGGTTAAGTTGCCAGAAGACAAGGGCGACGAAGGCAGCCACCCCGGCTACAGTGAACCAGGTGAAGCGGAATCCCATCCCATCGGCCAGCTGCGCGGAGCCCAGCGGCCCCAGAGTTTGGGCTGCCGACCAGGCCATGGTGTAGAGGGCGGCATATTGTCCGCGGTTATGATTCTGGCTGCGACCGATCCAAAAGCTGTTCATGAATGGCATGGCTAACATCTCTCCCGCCGTGATGAAGGTGATCAGGACGAAAGCCATGAGAAATCCCACTTTGGTAAGGGCTACCAGCAGGAAAAACAAAGCCACCAGTGCCACGCCGAGGGTGATATAATAGATTTGGTTTCGCCTTCCTTCCAGCCGATAAATCAGCAGCATTTCCACCAGCACGATCAGGATTCCGTTATAGGCCATCAGCATACCGATTTGTGGTTCGCTGAAGTGCAGTTCTTTTTTCAGGTAAACAGATAAGGTGGTGAAAAGCTGAAAAAAACAGGCGGCAAACAACATCACCAGCACCACGAATACGATGTAAATGCGATCGCGGTAAACAGAGGGGCCGGTTTCCAGATCTACTTTATGAGCTTTTACCTCGCGGGTATGTTTACTGGCGGCGCCGCGCAGGAAGAGAAACATAAGGATACCCGCCAGCAGGTTGGAAAAGCCATCGATCCAGAACAGTAATTGGTAACTGTATTTGGCGATTACGCCTCCCATCGCACTCCCCAGGGCCCAGCCCAGGTTCACCGCAAGCCTGTTCAGGGAATAGGAACGGGTGCGGTTTTCCACCTTGCTGTAAAAGGCGATGGCCGTGGAATTCGCCGGACGAAACGCCTCACTCACAAAGCTCAGCAAGAAGGTGAACAGACAGATGAGGGGATAGCTTTTCATAAAGCTGAGCAAACAGAAAAGCACCGAACCACCCAGGAGGGCGATCATCTGCACCTTATAGAACCCGATACGATCGGTGAGTCGGCCGCCGACGAAAGCACCCGCAAAAGCGCCGGCCCCGAAACAGCCGAACACGATGCCCGCGTCGCCGATGGAATACCCCATTTCGGGACTGGTCATATAGAGGGTCAGAAAGGGAACCACCATGGTTCCGCAACGGTTGATCAGCATGATCACCGAGAGCAGCCATGTTTCCCGCGATAAACCGGAATAAGCCTCTTTGTAGGCAGCGAGTGTTCTGTAAAGCATAAAGCGACACAAAAGTATTTCGTGTCGCTTTTAAATGCTTACCGTTTGAAAAGAATTATGAAATCTCTTGCCGAAAGCAGCTTTCCGCTCATCAGCTTCCAAACACTTTCTTCAGCAGATCGGTTGCCCGGGCCGCCGGATTGGTCCTGATTTTTTTCTCCTCATCGGCCACATAATAAAATATACCATCAATCGCCTTACCGGTTACGTAGGAAGACAAATCGGGATTGATTTTTTTGAGGCTCACTTTGTTGTAGGCTTCGAATACGGCGGCCCAGTACTTAGTGGCGCCGGTTTTTTCGAGCGAAGATTCGATCACCGGCTTAAAAGCGGCGACCAGCTCGGGAGAAGTGGATTTACGTAGATAGCCGGTAGCGGCTGTATCCGCCCCGCGCAAAATGCCGAGTCCGTCCTGCACTGTCATTTTCTTAACCGCGCTCATAAAGATGGGAGCGGCTGATTTGGAGGCATCTTCCGCGGCGCGGTTGATACTCAGAATGGCATCATCCACCAGCTTGCCCATGCCCAACGAACGAAGTTTCTGCTCCACCTGCCTGGCTTCTTCGGGGAGCAGCACTTTCACCGCTGCATCTTTAAAGAATCCATCGGCGGAGGAGAGTTTTTCCACGCTTTTCTGGGTGCCCTGAGCCAGCGCTTCCTTGAGTCCGGCTACGATATCATCGGAGGAGAGCCCGCTGCCACTATTATTTTTGTTAAGAATATTTCCGGCTTTCTTGAGAATACCGCCTTCGCCCGACTGGGCATAAGAGCCTGATAGAATGGACAAAAGCGCAAAAGAGAGGATCAGTTTTCTCATAGGAACTTTTTTGATTAAGAGATATACTGCTAAATTAAACGTATCGAAACAAAGATTCGTTGCACCGGACAACAATTAATGTTAAAAACCATAGTAAATTCGGCCCTTTAATACAGCTTATGCGTAAAATTCTTTTATCATCCAGTCTCCTTTTGCTGGCAGGATTCGGATTCTCCCAGTCAGGCACTGCACCCAAATCAGCCCCGGCCAAAAAACCGGCCACTTCAGCCCCCTCGAACACTGCAAAACCCGCCAGCGCGGCAAAACCCACCGGCGCCGCCAAAGCAGCACCGCAGGTAATTCTTAAAACAGCCAAAGACAGCATGAGTTATGCTGTGGGTATGAGCCTGGCCGAATTTTATAAGGATCAGGGAATTACCGATATCAATACCGACCTGGTAGCCCGGGCTCTGAAGGATGCCATGAACAGTCAACCCACTTTGCTCACAGAAGAACAAATGAATATGAGTATTTCGAATTATTTGCAACAGTTGAAGAAAGAAAAAGCCGCTGCGGCCCGAAAACAGGGGGCAGATTTTCTGGCTGCCAACAAAACCAAGCCGGGAGTGGTGGAACTGCCGAGCGGATTGCAGTACCAGATCATCCAGGAAGGAACCGGTCCCAAGCCCACACTCACCGATAAAGTGAAATGCCATTATCATGGTACCCTGATCGACGGAACCGTATTTGACAGCTCCATCGACCGCGGACAGCCCATCGATTTCCCGGTTAGCGGCGTGATCAGAGGCTGGGTGGAAGCCCTGCAGTTAATGCCGGTGGGCAGTAAATGGAAACTCTTTATTCCCGCAGATCTTGCCTATGGCGATCAGCAGGCCGGCGCCAAAATCGCTCCGGGTTCTACCCTGATTTTCGACGTGGAGCTGATTGAAATCGTGGGAAATTAATCGTCCGCGGAAATAATTCGCGCCCTCATTCAGAAAGAAAATTCAAATCATCATACATGCAAAAAGACCAGCCAATGCTGGTCTTTTTTATTTAACCCGAAACTAATTTCAATTGATAATGCATCCGCTTATTTAACCTGAATGGTAACCTCGTCGGAAGAAACTCCGCCCTGGTCGTCCATAACGGTCAAACGGAAACTATAGGTACCCTTTTTCACATTGTTAAGGGCAGTGATTGCGGCACCCGGATTTACAATCTCAACGGGAGCACCGGCTGTTTGAACCCAGTGATACATGGAAATAATTCCATCCGGCTCACGGGATGCAGTGCCATCGAGTTGAATAATATCTTGAAGAGAAACTACCGCATCTTCCCCTGCATTCGCCATAGGCGGAATATTGGATGATTTCGGGAAGGCGGTCGCCAGAAACAGCGAAGCTGCCAGAATAATCAGATTCATAGTACGGATTTTTTTACTTGTTAAGAACGTCCGTAATCAACCTATTATTATGCCAGCAGCTTCGGGAATTTGCTAAAAACTTCCTAATTAGCCCGCATTATAGAGTAATTCGTAGTATTCATGCGCCATCCGGTTGCTTTCAAACTGGTAACGGACATCCCGCATACCGTTTTTCACCACCTGTCTCCAGGTATCCCGGTTCTGATAATAAAGCGGCAGAATCTGCTCCTGCAGGATCTTATACATCATGTTCAGATCATACTCATCCTGCTCGTGCGTATTCATATTGGCATAGTCGCCTTTCGGAACCACGAATCCGTTATTACCATGATTCACGAATTCCGGGATCCAACCATCATCGGTACTGAAATTCACCGCTCCGTTCATGGCCGCCGTCATACCACTGGTGCCCGAAGCCTCGCGGGGCACACGGGGATTGTTCAACCAGCAGTCTGCCGCCTGTTTCAGGCGTTTTGATAGCGCCAGCTCGTATCCGATCACCACAGCCATATTTTTATGGTTCTTGCTCATATGAACGAGGTGGTTGAAATCATTGATTGCCGGATAGTCCATCGGATAGGGTTTCCCCGCCCAGATTATCTGCACCGGGAACTGCTGATTCTCCAGCAACTGAGTGAAACGATTAATATCGCGGGTGATCAGATCTGCACGCTTGTAACCGGCAAAGCGGCGTGCCCAAACGATGGTGAAAACATCCGGACTAAAAATTTTGCCCGTCTGATCCGCCACAATTTCAAAAGCGCGGCGCTTGAGATAACGTTTACGGTCATCCCAGAGCAGATCATTGCCCTCCTCCATAAACTTATACAACTGCTTGTCGGCCCAATAACGCCAGTTCTGCGCATTGGTGATGGAGATAATCGGGCAAATGCCACTGTATTTTCCCCACATATCGCGGGATACATGTCCGTGCAGCTGAGACACCCCGTTGGCAATCCGGGCAAACCGCAGTGCCACCAGCGAATGGTTGAAGAGATCATCCTGGATACCCGTAAGCTGACGCACTTCATCCAGACTCAGTCCGCAGAAATAACTCATCTTATG
>DATCJQ010000389.1:0-4936 GCA_036562745.1 Flavihumibacter sp. | reverse complement strand
GATCGGACATAGGCGATCATATTATCCACCGTGTCGTTGGAATTTTTCATGGTCCAGATGATGGTGTTCATTTTGCTGATGAGCTCATTGGCAGAATTGGAAATGCGTTCCAGTTCGGGCAGCGACTGATCCTTGAGTTTGGTTTTCGCAAGCTCACTCATCAGCCGGATGGCCGTTACCCCGGAACCAAGTTCATCATGCATATCGGCAGAGATACGGTTTCGCTCTTCCTGCTTGGCCGCGAGTACGGCCATCTTTCGTTCGATGGCACTTTTCTCATATTCCATGATCAGCCTTTCTTTTTCGCGGGCCCGGGCAGCGATATCGAGTGCATTTTTATAGGCAAGTGCCACGAGGAAGAAAACGAGTTCGAACAGAATACCGATTTCATACCAGAACAGCGAATCGTTGATAAGCGAGGAGAGCTGGTTGTTGAACCGGTACGCGGAGTTGATAAGGAAGAGGGAAAGTAATCCCCCCAGGAAAAGAAAGCAGTGGCCGATGGCCAGGTAGGCCAGCAAATGATGTCGTTGTATTACGGCATAGCCGATAAAGAAAACCGTACTGGCCGACCAGCAATATTTTACGCAGTTTTCCACCAGATTCTGCAGCATAAAACTGTTGCTGAAAAAATGCAGCACCGTGAACAGTACCAGTCCGATTACCGTGAGCACCTGTTGAATAAACAGCACTTTGTTCAGGATGGGGAACTGTTCCGCCGATTGGGTGAATTTCCGCAGGAAGCTGAAATAAAACAGTGTGCCCGTTCCCTGCAGAATGAAATCGAAATAGCTTTCGAAAAAATAGTTGGACGGGATTGGTTCCTTATAGAGATAAGCCTTGAAAAAAAACATGATACCCAGCAGCAATGCATAGGCACAGTAGTAAATAAAGACCTTGTTCCTGCTGATGTAAAATTCTGCGGTGGAATAGAAGATCATCATCAGCATGATGCCGCAAATGATGAAGGTGATCGTGTTGTTGATCTTTTTCTGATTCTGCAGTTCAGCAAGAAAGATTGGCAGAAATGATCCGTAGGACAGGGTGGGAGTGAGGGTATTAATCGTGGTTTTCACAAAACGCAGACGGGTCACAAAAGTGGTGACTTCGCCAGGGGCAAGGATCAGTTTGTTGGCTACATTGGAGTTGAAGATGCCCTCGCCCGGATATTCGAGCGCAGGTTCCAGCTCCTGCAGAACGGTATTGAATTTGAAGAGATCGATGTCTTCAAAATAAAATCCAGGCAGGAAATAAATGGTGCTGGTAGTGTCGGTATCGTTCTGCAGGGTGAACTGCAGGTATACGGATCTCCCCACGAATGAAGAGGGGATTCGTTTCTCAAAGCTGGCGGGGACGGCCTGTAGTTCCGGCAAGCGGTGCAACGCTTCGGCGGTATCGTCACCGGCGCTGTCGACATAATAACCGGTCTGAGCCGGGATGGGCTGATAATAACGAATCTGGCTGATGCGGATCGTGTCCCAACCGGGGCGCGACCCGGCCTGCGCCAGCATTCCCTGGAGCAGCAGAATGATCAGAATAAGGTTGCCGGTTAAAGGGCGCAATGTTTTGGTGGCGATAGCCATGCTGAGCTTCATACTATTGCGGATATGGCAAAATACAATTTATTTCCAGCCTGCTCAGCATGTATATTTGTAATTATGGCGAATAAGGTGAAGTCAAAGAAAAAATCACGACCCGAGGCGGCGGAACTTCGACCTGACAAAGAGGAACAGGTAGAGGTGAAAACCCTGGTGAAAGATGAGCGGACGGTTAAGATTACCGGGGCAGTTTGCCTGCTGCTGGCAATTTTCCTTTTCATTGCGTTCAGCTCCTATCTTTTTACCTGGAAGGAAGATCAGGATAAAGTGTTCCGGGGTGGCAGCCAATTTTGGTTTGCGGAAGATATCAGTGTGTCCAACCTGCTGGGGCGGCTCGGTGCCTGGGTATCCCATTTCTTTTTTTACAAGGGATTTGGACTTGCATCCTATTTGATTTGCAGCCTGTTTTTTGTTGTCGGCGCCAACCTGCTGTTCAGAAAGCGCATCTTCCGGGTCGCAAGAAATTTTCGCTATGTGATTGTCGGACTCCTGTATTTCAGCATAGCCCTTGCATTCTTCTCCGGTACCAGCGGTTTTCCCTGGGGCGGTGCCGTGGGTAATATGACCAGCGGATGGATGTCGAGTTTCTTCGGTAAAATCGGAACCGCCGCGATTTTATTGCTGGGCGGACTGGCTTATTTCATATGGAGATTCAATCCCTCGTTTGAAGTCCCCCGCCTTCCGGTTAAAAAGCCGCAGCCGGCAGCTACCGAACCTCTCGCGCAGTCCGCCGCCGTTGTGAATGATATCGAACCGAAAACGGATGAAGCTCTGGCAGAACAAGAAGGGGCCAAACTGGTGGTGGACGAAGAGCTTGCCCGCAAGAACGGATTGAAGAAAAAAGGCGGTGTTGTGGTGGTTCCCCCAGCCATGGAGGAAATGGCGGTTCCCTTTGAAATTATTGAGAAAGATATTGAGGAAGCTGAACCGGAGCCGGCTAATCCGTTTGCACCCACAGCGGTATCGGAGCCTGAGTTGGAAGCGGAACAGAAAGAGGAACTGCTGCCCGTTAAGGAAGAACCCGCCAAAGAGCAGCCCGAAGAACCCAAACATCCGGTGGTGATCATGCCCAAAAAAGAACCGGCTGCACCAATCGTTCCGGTGGATGAAGTGCCGCTGGAAATCAAAATAGCCACAGAGGAAGAAAGCGATGGGGATATTGAAAAGAAACTGGATGAACTGCCGCCCTACGAACCGACACTGGATCTGAGGGATTATAAATACCCGACACTGGATTTGCTCGAGAATCATGGCAGTGAGAAAATTGTTCAGGATCCGGCGGAACTGGAGATGAACAAAAATCAGATCATCAACACGCTGAAAAACTACGATATCAGTATTCAGAAAATCAGCGCTACGGTAGGTCCGACTGTTACCCTTTACGAAATCGTGCCCGCTCCGGGTGTGCGGATTTCGCGGATCAAGAATCTGGAAGATGATATTGCGCTGAGCCTTGCGGCCTTGGGGATCCGGATCATTGCGCCGATTCCGGGTAAGGGTACCATTGGTATCGAAGTGCCCAACGTGAAGAAGACGGTGGTGAGCATGAAAACCCTGCTGAGCTCGGAGAAATTCCTGCATAATAATTTCAGCCTGCCTATCGCGATCGGTAAGAAAATCGATAACGAAAACTTTATCGTGGACCTGGCCAGCATGCCCCACCTGCTGATGGCGGGTGCAACCGGACAAGGTAAATCCGTAGGCCTGAATGCGATTCTCGTTTCACTGTTGTATAAGAAACATCCGTCACAACTGAAATTTGTGCTGGTGGATCCGAAAAAAGTGGAGCTGAGTTTGTACCGCACCATCGAGAAACATTTCCTGGCCAAACTGCCGGGCGAGGAGGAAGCGATTATCACCGACACGAAGAAAGTGATCAATACCCTCAATGCGCTTTGTATCGAAATGGATAACCGCTACGATCTGTTGAAAGAAGCGGGTACCCGGAATATTAAGGAATACAACGATAAGTTTGTTAAACGCAAACTGAATCCGAATAAGGGACACCAGTTCCTGCCCTTTATAGTGCTGGTGATCGACGAGTTTGCAGATCTGATTATGACGGCCGGTAAGGAAGTGGAAATGCCGATTGCGCGCCTGGCTCAGCTGGCGCGTGCGGTGGGTATCCACCTGATCATTGCCACCCAGCGTCCATCGGTGAATATCATCACGGGTACCATCAAGGCCAACTTCCCCGCGCGGATTGCCTTTAAGGTATCGTCGAAGATCGACAGTCGCACTATCCTCGATGCGGGCGGTGCCGAGCAGCTGATCGGTAAGGGGGATATGCTGATTTCCTACAACGGCGAGCTGACACGTCTGCAATGTGCTTTCGTGGATACACCCGAAGTGGAGGAGGTGACCGAGTTTATCGGTAATCAGCGGGGCTATCCGCAGGCTTTCCTGCTGCCTGAATATGTGGATGAAAAAGATGCCGATAACCGGGAGCTGGATCTGGGCGATAAGGATCCGCTTTTTGAGGAAGCGGCGCGCCTGATCGTGGCCAACCAGATTGGTTCAACATCTCTGCTGCAAAGAAGGATGAAACTGGGATATAACCGGGCAGGGCGCCTCATGGATCAACTCGAAGCGGCTGGGGTGGTAGGCCCCAATTTGGGTAGTAAAGCCCGCGAAGTGATGATCAAAACCGAACATGAACTGGAAGAATTCCTGGCAAATATGTAATCTGGGGCGGTTACCGGGCCTGTACTGTTAAAAACATGGTAAAGGAAGCGGCCCGTTTAAACCCTGCATTTTTATTGTAGTCTATACACTGATCTAATTTTTATCTTTGCACCCATTCTAAAATAACCCAATGAACAAAATTGTTACACTCTTAGCCATTTTGATTGGTTTCGGAACTGCCCAGTTTACAATGGCCCAATCCGATCCCGCGGCTAAGCAGGTTCTGGATGAAGTAAGCGCCAAATTCAAAACGTTTAAAGCGGTACAATCTGGTTTCACCTTAAAAGTGGAAGATGCCAGGGGAAAACTGCAGGGCGAGAAAACCGGAACCGTATATATGAAAGGCGGCAAATACCGTGTGAGCATATCCGGACAGGAAATTTTCAGTGATGGAACCAATGTATGGACTTACGACAAAGCTGCCAATGAAGTAACCATCACCAAGATGGAAACCGGCCAGGGCGCACTGACTCCCCAAAAGCTGTTTACCAATTTCTACGACAAGGATTTTCTCTACAAACTGAACGGTGAGAAGAAAGTGGGCGCCAAGCTGGTGCAGGAAATCGAACTCACTCCGGTTGATAAATCCAAGGCTTTTCACAAAGTGTATCTGTTGATCGACAAAGTGCAGAAATCAATTCATAGCGCGAAGA
>DATCJQ010000074.1:0-6668 GCA_036562745.1 Flavihumibacter sp. | reverse complement strand
GAGCCAATTCAGTAACCTGGACGGCCGATGACGGAAGCTCTGCCTATTCCTGGGGCAATAACCCGGTGACATTTGTTTTCCGGCAAGCGGGAAAAAGGCAGCTCACCATGACCAGCGATTATGGCACCTGCGTGCAATCCATAACAAAAGAAGTGGAGGTGAAAAGCGGTCCGCGTATCATGGGCATTGAGCTGGATCCCGGTTCCTGCGGCGCACCCACCACGGTAAGTTTCCGCGATACCACCTCCTCGGCAGTAAAATGGCATTGGAATTTCCATGACGGAACCGCGGCCGACACCCGGGAAGCCTCTAAGTCCTATACCAGCGATGGTTATTACCGCGTAACATTGCAGGTGGAGAATGCCGAGGGATGTGTATCATCGCCCTTCGAACGATTTTTTAATATCAGCAAACCCTCAGTTTCCATCGAGATCCTGTCGGGCGCACAATCGGGTTGCATCAACCTGAGAAACAAATTCGGGGTTCAGACTACGGAAGCGATCGAATCCTATGAATGGGATTTTGGCGATGGTCATACATCCACCGAAGCAGAGCCCGAGCATGTCTTCGAGCAGGAGGGAACATTTTCGGTGAAGCTCGATTACACCACCAAATCGGGCTGTAAGGGATCGGCCACCCGGTCGGTCGTGATCAATAAAAAGCCCGTGGCCGATTTTGTTGCAGATCAGGAAGTCTGCGGTAACACCCCCCATTTATTTACCAATCTGACCACGGGGAATGTTTCCTATTACGAGTGGGAATTCGGTGACTGGGGCCCCACCCAGTACGTGGGCGGAAACGCTGTTCATGAATTCCAGAACGAGGGAGTGTACAGTGTCAGGCTGATTGCAGTGAATGGCAACTGTGCCGATACCCTATACCGTGAAAATTATATTACGGTGAAACCCGGTTTCGTCGATCTAAGCTATTTCACCAATACCTGCGACGATGATCGGGGCGAAGTGAGTTTTTACGAAAACAGTCGCCAGGCCGAAACCTGGGCCTGGGATTTTGGTGATGGTAGTCCGCTGGTGAGCTGGGATCCGCAACAGGGTACCGCAAAACATCACTACACTGCCACCGGAAACTACCTGGTTAAACTCACCATCACAAACGGAAGCTGTTCTGTGACCGATTCCATTACAGCCAGTGTATTGCTAAAGCAGCATCCGGTCCTGAGTTCGGTAACCACAGAGCTCTGTTCCAGTGAATCCATCGATATCACACTTAACGGATTTGAAACCAATCCGCGCCCATCCTACTGGTATTACGGCAACCAATATTATATCGAACGGATCGAATACCAGGATGGCACAGAATATAAAACCTCGCCGGAGCGACAGGATACCTATTGGAATACAACCTATACCGGCACCTATCGTTTTCTCGATCCTGCAAAGAAGGGAATTCGCATCATCACCCGTTCACAAAATTTTTATTGTAACGATACCACCAATCTGATTCCGCTGGTGATCAAGGGTCCCATTGCCGATTTCAAAACCAGTTCCGACTATGTATGCTATAAGGATCCGATGGAATTCATCAGCCTGGCACAGGGACAGAACAATGTTCCGATTGTAAAATGGGAGTGGAGTTTTGGCGATGGCTCTCCGTTGCTTACAAAATCCGACGGAGGCAATGTTACTCACCAGTATGCTGAGCCGAATCGCTATTACGCGAAACTTACGGTGACCGATGCCGAGGGTTGTTATCATTTTACAGAATCTTCGGATAAGCGAGTGGAAGTGTATGGTCCCAAAGCGGATTTCACTTTTTATCCCGATCGGGTGATGTCGCAGACCACGGTTCAGTTTTATAGTACATCACAGACTTATCCCTACAACAGCATCAACTACAGATGGAGTTTCCTGGATGGAACCACCCGCAACGGTTATTCGGTGAATAAGTATTATCCCACAATCGGAACGGATACGGTGCAGATGGTGGCCATTGACCCAGGCACCGGTTGCAGGGATACGGCCTATAAAGTGGTTGTGATCAAAGATGTGGAGGCAAATTTCACCTATACAACCACCTATATCAACAATAATTCCTGTCCGCCGGTACTGGCTAGTTTTACCAATACCTCCGACAACTATACTTCGGTAACCTGGGATTTTGGGAATGGTCGCTCGGCAGGCAATCTGAACAATGTTTCCACCACGTATGACCAGCCGGGAATTTATACGGTTACACTCTATGCCTATGGTCCCAATAACTCAATGGATTCACTGAAGGTTCCGATAGAAATCAAGGGTCCCTATGCCATTCTTTCCGTGGATACCTTGTTCGGATGTCAGAACCTGCCGGTACAGCTGAGTGCGGTGGTGCGGAATGCCACCAGCTTCACCTGGGATTTTGGCGATGGCACCCTGCTTCAAACCACCGATACGTTTGCGGTACACCGTTATCAGAGTCCGGGTATTTATCAGCCTGCCATGATTTTGAGAGATCAGTCGGGTTGCGCCAGCACCTCGCGAACCGATGATAAGATTATTATCGACGATTTGAGAACACAGGCATCTGCTGCACCTGCATTGGTTTGTGACTCGGGATTCGTGCAGCTCGATCCGGTGGCTGTTAGCCTGTCGCAGGACCAGCTCGGATTGCCGGTGATGTATAACTGGACGGTCAGCAACGGCCTGCAAAGTGGATTGGAAAGTCCGCAGTTCTTTTTCAACCAGCCCGGCAAATACATGGCCAGTGTGCAGGTGAAATCTGCCCTGGGCTGCGAAGCCAGTTCCGAGGTGGAAGTGGAAGTGGTGCGCACTACACAGGTAAGTATAAATGGTCCCACTGAACTCTGTGCCGAGAACCTCGTGCAGTTTTCGGGTGAGGCTGACCGTGATGGTATCCAAACCTGGACCTGGGATTTTGGAAACGGGCAGCAATCGGACCAGCAGATTCCTGCGCCCCTGCGTTATCAGTCGGCGGGATTGTATCCCGTACAACTGATCCTGGCTCAGAACGGATGCAGGGATACGGCTCAACTGCAACTGCGCGTGAACCCGATTCCGCAGGTGGGACTAACGCCCAGGGATCCCGTGCTTTGTCTGGGCGAATCGATCCAGCTGATCGCGAATGACGGAACTCAGTATGAATGGGAATCGGCGGATGGTATTTCCAGTCTCAATATTGCCCGGCCATTTGTATCACCGCAATACACCACCACCTATCGGGTAAAAGTGACCAACCCGTTTGGATGTTTCAGTAATGATTCCACGACCGTTACCGTGGGGCGTCCGATTCAGCTCGACCTGGTTTCGGATACTTCGGTATGCCGCGGATTCCCCATCACCCTGGCGGTTAGCGGTGCCACCAGCTACAACTGGATCGAAGGAGAAGGCCTTAATTCCACCACCAGTTCCGCACCGTTTACCACTCCGCTTACGGATACCCGTTATACGGTGGTGGGCTACGATGCCTACCAGTGTTTCACTGATACGGCTTCGGTTTACGTACATGTGCGTGATCTGCCCACCGTGTCAGCGGGACCTGATATCACGCTCCCGACGGGTGAGCGCGTTCAGCTGAACCCTGTTTACAGCAGCGATGTGGTGCAATACAACTGGTCGCCCCAATGGTACCTGACCTGCTCCAACTGTCCCAACCCGATAGCTGGTCCAAAGGAAAACACCACCTTTACCGTTACCGTGCGCAATCAGTGGGGATGTGTGGCTACGGATGATGTGGCCATCCAGCTCGTATGTAATGAAAATGTGGCCATTCCCAACGCTTTCACGCCAAATAATGATGGCAGGAACGATAAATTCAATTTGCTTGGAAAGGGCATACGCAAGGTGAAAAGTTTCCGGATCTATAGTCGCCTTGGCGATGTGGTCTTCGAACGCACCAATTTCCAGATTGGCGAGCTGGATGCGGGATGGGACGGAACCATTAAGGGCTATCCCGCAGCCACCGGTACCTATGTGTATTTTGCTGAATTTATATGTGATACGGGTGAACTATTTGCCCGCAAGGGCACCATCATACTGATCCGATAAATTGAACTCTCCGGAGAAGCTGGATTTTCCCTCGAAATACACCTGGGTGGCCATCAGTTTTTTGATATGATTCCGGGTTTCTTTCGGAAGATACTCCTGCAGGTCCCAATAATTGCGCGAATCGGCTTTCCGGATGGCTTTGTAAACCGGTCCGGGACCACAGTTGTAGGCCGCTACGGCCAGGGCCCAGTCGTCGAACGTACGATACAGGTCACGCAGATAAAGGGCTGCCGCTTTGGTGCTCTTATGCAGATTCAATCGTTCATCGTTCGTGGAATCTACCGTCAGTCCCAGTTCGATGGCTGTCTGCGGCATCAGCTGCCATACCCCCAAAGCGCCAACGCGTGAAGTGGCAGTGGATTTAAGTTCCGATTCCACAATGGCCAGGTATTTCAGTTCGGCGGGAAGTTTATAAGAAGTAAAGACTTTGCTGATATGTTGCAGGGTGGCTTTATTCTGCTTTTTAATCTGGCTGAATTTTTCCGCCTGCATCCGGTTGTATTTGCGCACAAATTCCTGCAGGCCGTGATGGTGCGACCAGGATTCAGGATCAAAGACATGAAACTGATTGAGGCTCTTCGCAGCGAAGTCTGAAATATGATCAGCCTTTCTCTGATCATTGCGGGCAGATGCACTCGAAAAAAAGAACAACAAGGTAACAAGTACGAGTTTCAGCATTTGAGATCTTAACATACGGGTACATTAAAGATGAACAATGCCGACCCAGGGTCTTGGATAATAATGGAAACCAGCTTGTCACAGGAAAATTGGCGATCGGTTTTTCAGGAAATCGGGATGGCTTCATCGGAAACGGAAGCCGCTTTACACAGGAAATTGGAGGGGATCGGTGCCGGGGGACGGACGATAAGGTTTTTCAAACATCCGGCAACCGTCGTGATGATGAAGCAAAACTATTATATGTTGTCCGCCGGAACAAGGTAGTTGCAACAGGGAAACTACTATTTCGATGAATGGAAAATGGGGCGCTTGAGTATCAGTCAGTTGTGTTTGAGATCAATCCTGTTAAATTTCAGATAAGAACAAAAAGACGTAACATTACGCCCTCAATCTTTTCCATTGACATTAAGAGTTATACTGGCTTTTGCCGCGGTTTACCTGATCTGGGGATCAACTTATCTTGCTGCGCAGTTTGGTCTGGCCACGATTCCGCCCTACCTGATGGGAACAATGCGTTATACCATTGCGGGACTGATTCTACTGACCTGGTCGGCGTACCAAAAATATTCGCTGCCCGATTTCAAAACAATTAAGGTGAACAGCATTGGCGGTATTCTGATGCTGGTGGGCGGAAGTGGTTCGGTGCTATGGTCGCAGCAATATCTGTCATCGGGACTGGCTGCTATTCTCGTGGCATCTCTGCCTGTATGGTTTGTGATTCTCGATAAAAAACAGTGGGCTTTCTATTTCTCCGATAAGCGTATAATCATGGGGGTTATACTTGGTTTTATAGGCATCATCCTGCTGTTTGGAACCGGTGTACAGGACAGCAGTAATGCAGTTCCCGACGCCGCCGGAAAGGGTCGCGATGGCTGGATGCAGCTGATAGGCATCGCTGTTATACTCATTGGCTGTATACTTTGGGCGATCGGGTCCCTTTATGTGAAATACCAGAACGTAACTGCGCACGTGACTACAAGTGCGGGCATTCAGCTACTGGCATCGGGAGTATTTTCCATCCTGCCCAGTTTTCTTTGGGGCGAATGGAATGGTTTCGCCTGGTCGCAGGTCAGCACGGGCGGATGGCTGGCATTGTGGTATCTGATCATACCGGGTTCGGTCATCGCCTTTATGAGTTATATCTATCTGTTGGCGGTGCGTTCCCCGGCGCAAGCGGGAACCTATGCCTATGTAAATCCGGTTATCGCTGTTTTGCTGGGTGTATTTTTCGCCAATGAATCGGTGAACTGGATACAGCTGCTCGGACTCTGCACTATACTGCTCAGTGTACTGCTGGTTAACTGGCCGGCCTATACAAAACCGGCAGAACAGGGTTAGCCGCACCCTGTTCAAGTTGATAGTATTTGGGATGTTCTATAGGGTCGTTCAGGAGGTCGGGTCGATTTTGATCTGGAACCGCTGCAGTAATCCAGCCAGCGAAGAGGCCGAGAAACGCGCCTGTTTTATGTGATTTTAAGATTGCATCCCTCGAAATATAGCGCCAGCGCGAATTGATTGCATTGATCGAACATCAGTCCGGTTAGTTTGCAGTCCTTAAACCGTACCCCCTTAAACGAAGTGTTGTGCAGTTTGGCCAGGCTCAGGTCGCAGCCGGTGAATTCAGTTTCCAGAAAGCGAAATGAGCGGAGATCAGCTTCGTACAGGCGGCAGTGATAAAACGGCAATATTCATGATCGATGGGATGAAAATTGAAAATAGAAACTACTTTTGAAACTATGCAGGGAAATTATACAATCGGTTTGAGGGAAGTGGCGGTTACCCGCTATGTTACACCGCTGCGCGAAGGGGGATCGCTGCCTGCCATCGCGGAAGCGGACGACGGGTTTCTCTACGTGCTTAAATTCAGGGGAGCCGGACAGGGTCCCAGGGCGCTGATCGCCGAGTTGATTGGAGGTGAAATTGCCCGGGCCCTTGCACTGAAAGTGCCGGAAATCGTGTTTGCCACCGTGGATGCGGCATTTGGTC
>DATCJQ010000068.1:0-2958 GCA_036562745.1 Flavihumibacter sp. | reverse complement strand
CGCTGGAAACCCTGCGCGCGGGTAATGAACTGTCTTTCGATTCCGACCAGCAGGGCCATGATACCAAAACCGCTTCCGCCGGAAGTGACGAGATCGCCGGAGGTATTGCGCTCGCGGGCGAGTCCGCTTACCGGATGACCGAAATCCCAAAAATATTTGAACGTCTGTTCCTGGATTTTTGTGAGAAGTGCTTCATCGGAAAGCTGCGGAAATTTCGGGGTGGAATCAATGGATGTGATCAGTGTTTTGTTAACGGAGGAAATAAACCGTCCGCCGCTGGCAGATCTGATGGTATTGCCAAGTGACAACGTATAACGGGCGAAATACGGAAGATCAGCGGAAGTGTTCACCACCAAAACCGAATCCTGCTGTTGATAGCTGAGCGTGTAAGCCGGAGCCGGACCAGCATCCACCGATTTAAACTGGACCGCCCCCTCTACCGTACTGCGATCGAGCGGCTCGTTAAACCGTATCTGTATCGTGGGCCGAACAGAAATATCAAAAGCCTGTTCGCTCCACTCTTTTCCGTTGAGCAAGACCTGGCTCACCGCGATCTGCCGGGCCGGGTTAGGCGGCTCGTCCGGGTCATCGGAAGATTTGCCGCAGGAAAAGAGCAGCAATGAAAGCATCCATATGGCATGCAAAAATTTCATTACCAGATATAAGTGGCCACCCCGCCCGCCGGAAGGGATGTAAATGCCAGTTTATCGTTATACTTGATATTGAATCCCGCTGCGGGACCTTCGTTCACAATAATCATCACCTTCTTTCCATCAGGACGCTTAAACACAACATTGGTCATATTGTTTATAACGTTGCTGGATATGCGAACAGAACCCGGGGGAACAAATTTGGCAGCATGGGCAATAATGTAGTAACTCACATTCCGTGTCAGGGCCGAACCGCCCAGGGTGAGCGCGCCCTTACATTCGGTGCATCCGCCCGGCGTATGCGGACCAAAGGAAGCATCATTGGCCAGGTTCCATTCCAGCGCCACGCGGCTCCAGTTACGCATCGATCCAATTATCACATTTTTGATATGCCATTGCAGGTCGCCGCCAAAATCACCCTTGGCCGAAGTCCACTGCTCGGTAAAATAAAGGGCTTTATCAGGATGCGCTTCATGCACGGTTGAGAGCGCCCCGATTTCGCCGGCATACAAATGGAAGGCAGACCCATTCACGTATTTTTTCGCTTCCGGATCATTCAGCACTGTTATGGGATATTCAGGGTGATCGCAATTATGATCCCAGATCACAATCCTGGTATCAATACCTGCCGCCTGAAACGCAGGTCCCAGATGGTTTTTGATAAAATCAGCCTGCTGCGTGGCACTCATCACCATGCTGGGATTATTGCCGCCGTGCTGAGGCTCGTTCTGAATGGTGATGGCATCAATCGTAATTCCATGCCCCTTCATCGCCTGGATATACTTCACGAAATAGTTTGCATAGGTACTGTAGTACTGAGGCAAGAGACTGCCTCCAATGGAACTTTTATTATCCTTCATCCAAACAGGCGGACTCCAGGGCGATCCCATGATTTTTATCGAAGGACGGATCGCAAGAATTTCCTTCAACAGCGGAATCAGGTCAATCGTATCCTTTGCCAGCGAAAATTTGGTGAGATCCGGGTCCGTTTGTCCGGCCGGCAAATCGTTATAACTGAAAACCTCCGCATCCAGATCCGAAGCACCGATACTAATGCGCAGATAACTTACACCTATGGAATTGGACTCATCACCAAACAGCTCCTTCAGAAGATTTTGTTTCCCCGCTCCCATTGAATTGATCAGATAAGCACTGCCACCGGTAAGCGTATAACCGAAACCGTCCACCGTTTGATAACTCACGGCAGAATCCACTTCAATAACCGGATAGCTGTTGTTGGTATCCGCAAAGGAGATTACCGTATTCTGCTTTTGCAGCAAAGCAGACTGATCGCCTTTGGTCAGCCACATCTCCACATCATTGGGGCGATTGGGCTCCACCACCGGCGGATTATTACTCGCCCCACCGCTGTTTCCGGAGCAGCTTGCCAGCAAGCCAATCATCGCGGTAAAAATTGGAATTCGGAGTTTCTTCATAAGAAATTATTTCTGTTAGCCTGCGGCTCGATTTGAATTTGAACTATAATGGAGCTATTTCATGGCAGCCGGCTCAAACAAAAGCGGACGATCATTGTTCCTCGCCAGCACCAGCACCGGTTTGCCGTTGGCAGATTTCAACCATTGCAGATCACGCACTTCGCCGGTAACGCCTTTGACCATGCCACCATATTGCAATGCATCTCCATTCCATTTCAGCAGGGAGGGATGAAGCGCATCATATCTTCCCTCATACGGGATGGTTCCATAAAAATTACCACCAACCAGCCATCCCGATCCTTCCATTGGTGCGAAAGCAAAAACCGGAGCCAGCTGAAATTCCACCGGCAGCTCCTCGCGATGGAAACCGCCGTTGTCATCCTGAATAAATACAGAGGAAGCCAGCAGTTCCGCTTTTTTCTCTATATACCCGTTGAACAAATCATAGAACATATATTGTACCGTCTTTCCGGCTACCTCACTGTATTTGAGATAGGCTTTCTTCAAAACCGGCAGCGCGCGCTCCAGTTCGTCCTTCGCGAGGAAGGTAAAGTCTTCACCATTAATGGAATAGGTCAGTATCTGCTCGATGGATCCGTTTTTGTCGAAATCCTTGATAAAAAGCTTGATCACCCCATCCTTGCCGGAAGTGAATTTGTTGTTACGTCCCCAGTTCCCGGCCAGAATATCCGGTCGGCCATCGCCATTAACATCCTGCACCGCCAGAGATTGCCAGAGTCCGGTGGTGGAAGCCAGGTCCTGCGATACAAATCGCCCCTGTTGGTTCATGAGAATTTTGATGGGCATCCATTCGCCGGTAACGATAAGATCGGGCCAGCCATCCCTATTAATATCTGCGAACGCGGCAGCCA
>DATCJQ010000064.1:0-6099 GCA_036562745.1 Flavihumibacter sp. | reverse complement strand
GAATTATTATGTGGAGCTGCCCCTGCTTTTTCAGCCCGCTTCCGAGGCCCTGAAAACTTATTCAGATGAATCCACTATTCCGGGTGCGCTGGCCGGCTTTGCGCGGAAGAATCCTGCTTACCCGGTATCGACCATACTCTTTCAAACATCATTACAACCCAGACATATCGGACTGGACCGCAAAGGTCCCTTTCTGACTGCCACTGATTTGCCCGACCACTATTATTTTCGGAATGAATCGGGCAAACCTGTGTTGTGGAAGAATAAAAAATGGCTCAGGCCTTCCGTATTACCCGAGCTGGCGACCAGGGATGGTGCCGTGGCGGGTTATTACCTGAAAAACCTGGTGACTGCCATCGGAAGAGAGCCATCCCTCATTAATGAAAATGGAGAAGTGTTCGGACATTTTCGTCCGCTTGAATTATTGAAACAGGATCCGCAGGTGTATAAGGATTTCATTGCATCGAAACTAAGTGTGGCCGGATATTCCGGACGCATGCAGCTTGAGATGGATCAGGCCTATAAAAAAGCGGCGCTGGAGAAATCAGGTATCCGGAATGCAGTTTTCAGTTTTTATAATTTATCGGCAGTACAGTTTGAGTATTGGCCGGATTATGCCGAGCGAAGATCGCTGCATAAGGATTCCAAGGGTAAGGTATTGTCCACGCCCGATTTTTATCCCTCCAGGCCCGGCAACTGGTTAACGGGTGCCGGCGCGCTGAATGGAATAAAAATGCTTGCAGATGGAAGAAAGAAGGAGATCGAACTCGGAGATCGGAGTTTTAGTCCCTTTGTATCTGCAGGATGGTCTAAGGAAGAAGAGAATATCCGTCCGGCGCAATGGCTGGCCCTCCTTAAGGCGATGGTGATGATGGGCGCTGAATATTTTTACGTGGGGTACTTCAATGTTACCGGCTCGCAGGGCAGGTGGCCAAGTGGCAAGGGCCCCTATAACCCCGCCGGTTATGCGTATCAGGTGGCCATGCCGGCCTATGCCCAGGCCATCCGAAGCTGGGTGCCCGAATTTTTTGAGTCCGGAACCCTTCTTATGCCATCGGATACGGAAATGGGTGGTGCTCCCTTTCTTTTTAAAGGAAGCGCAGCCAATGATATGATTTTGATCCGTCAGCTGGGAAAACGTTATCTGATTTATGGAAGCATCCAGCCCAACAGTAATCGGGCTGGGAATGCGCCGGCAGAGCGACTCACCAGTTTCCGATTAAATAACCGGCTGCTCACCCTGCCCATCCGTAAACAGGGATCGGTGTATCTGTTGGATGAGTCAGATTCAGCTTCGGTAATTTACCAACTGGATGGCTGGCACCAGGTGGAGCACCCCGCCTATTGGCCCGCCACCATTCAGGAAGATGCCGCCAATTATAGTCGCGCTACCGGCACCACCCGACGGGTAACTAACTGGAATGCACAACCGAAGAATAAGCCATTTAAAACCTGGGTGGAGCTCATGGATCGGGGCGATGCGGTTTATTATGATCAGCTTCCGGGGGAGCCGGGGAGTTATCGGATCAGGCTGGATTATAGTCTGACATCCCGAGCGGGTGCTACGGCAAGTATCCGGGTGAAGCTGGGCGATCGTTCCGAAACCATTGAACTGAAGTCCGGCGTGCAGCAGCTATTGCCCGGAATTTTTCAGAGCAGGAACGGTAAGGATGAACCGCTCAGTATAACCTTGTTGAGCGGCAAGCTGAGTCTGCATGGAATCAGCCTCGAGAAACTAGATTGAGAATCATTTTTAAAGCAAGGTTGAGATAAGCAAGTAACCGAAACAAAACAGCGATGAACTTTTTGATATTATATAGCGAACTGGCTGAATACACACTGGCCTGCATCCGTGAACTGGCGGCGCAAAGGCCCGGCGACCGGATTGTGGTGGTGCATTATCCCATAAATAAGGAAGCGCCCTTTCAGTTTGATTTTTCCGTGGCCGAATTCCATTCGATCGATCGGTTCAAAACAGCGGCAGAACTGGAGGCATTTGTGGAGTCTGTCGCCCCCTCGGTAATCGTTTGCAGTGGATGGATGAATCGCTGGTACACGGCCCTTTGCAGGAAAATGAGAAACAGATCGGTAAATGTTCTGACCCTCGATAACCACTGGCTGGGAACGGCCCGTCAATGGGTGATGCTGCTGATCAGCCGGTTGACCCTGAAGCACTGGTATCAATATGCCTGGGTTCCCGGATCTCACCAGTATGCCTATGCGAGGAAACTGGGTTTCGCTGATCGCCGGGTACTGCGAAATTTTTACAGCTGCGATACCGATCGCTTTCTCGAACTGGGGGAGAAATATCGCTCCGAAAAAGAGAAAACCATGCCGCGCGTCTTGCTATGCGTGGCCCGTTATATTCCTGCCAAGGGGTACCGACAGTTGTGGTCGGCATTTATCCGCTGGCAGGCCCGACAGCCCGAGCGCTGGGAACTCTGGTGTGCGGGTACGGGTGAGGAGTTTGATCAGCGCATACAGCATCCGCAAATCAGGCATCTCGGATTTGTGCAAAAGCACGAATGGGAGCCCATCATCGCGCAAACCGGCATCTTTGTACTGTTCAGTCATTTCGAGCCCTGGGGTGTGGTGGTACATGAATTCGCCGCGGCCGGCTATCCCCTTTTGATAAGCAACAAAGTGGGAGCGGCTGAAAAATTTGTAAGTCCGGAAAATGGCTGGGTGGTTGATATCAATAATGAAGAATCGGTGGACCAGGCTTTCGATGCCATCAGTGCATTAACACAAGAAAAATACAATGAGATGGCTCAGGCCAGCCGGCGCCTTGCTTCAAACCTGCGACCTGTGGACTGGGTGCGCACTTTGGAGAGTGTTTTATAAGACGGATACTTCACTTGCAGCCAGGAGAAATAGTATAGGAAATAAAACAGGAAGAACCCAACATTGATATAGTTCCCGTTTCGGATCAATCCGAGTATGATATAAACGAGCACGGCATAATTAATCGCCACCAGTTCTTTCGACTGCGGACTGTTCACTTTCGACTTGGGAGCCATAAAGGCCACCACGGATGCGAGGAAGAGGACCAGTCCCAATAATCCGGTTTCGGACATCAGGCGGAGAAACCTCGAGTTGGCATCCTGCTGGTTTTGCGGACCATATCCTTTAAGGTAATTCGGCGGGAAATATTTGAGGAAGGTTTTTTCATATATAAGCGGATGCGATCCCAATCCGGATCCGAACAGCGGATTGTCGAGAAATGAATCCCGAGCGATGACATAGTTGGAATACAGCGCGAAGGTGCTTGAGTTCGATTTTCCTGCTTCCTTTACGTTGATTTCGCTGGAAAAAAACAGGGAAGTGGTATCCTTGTATCGTTTGTTGATCAGGTTCACATTCTCGATCAGGTAAAACACGAGAAAGACAACCGGCGCAAGAAAGAGGGGAGCGAAAATGATCCGGTTCCGGCGCAGGTTGAAAAAATCGTTCATATAGAGTGCGAAAAAAGCCGCCAGTCCGATTCCCATTACCGCAGTGGAAGAATAGGTAACCAAATAACAAATCAGTAGAATCAGGTAACGGAATTTGGCGGTTTCCCAGGTGCGTTTGAAATAACAGGTATAGTAAACAATGGCCGGGGTGATGGCCAGCGCCAGGTAAAAAGGTTCGCCCATGATGGAGAATTCGCGATAGCGATACGGACCATCAATCAGCACCTTGGTTAAATGGATGCCCGCTATATGCAGGATATTGTCAATCACGCCGAATAATGCCACCCAATACGCGAAGCGCAGGTAATAACTGAATACACGGGATACATCAAATTTGAAAATCCGGATTACGTTATAATAGGTGATGGCTGTGAACAGAATGCCGAAAGTCTGTTTCAGCAGTTCAAAGCCCAGGAGGCCGTTTAACCAGGTAACCACCACGCCCGATACAATTATGGCAAGCACCCCAACGTTAAACCACCGTGGCGGCAGGGCCAGGGGCAGATGATTAAGCGGAATGGAGATCAGGAAAATGACGAAAATCGGATAGTAATAGTAAAAGTCAAAAGGCAATCCCCCTCCCCGTATGGCTTTGTCAAGGAAAACAGAAAAAATACAGAGCAGCCCAAGAAACTGGGGTATGGCGAGTTTGTCTTTTTTGGGTAACATACTTAGTCTTGCAAATTAAATCTATTTGTTATTTAACTACGAATAAATGTGCGGCATAGCAGGAATCTTTCAACTAAAAGGAACGGGTGATTTAGGAGCGCAAATCGGGAAGATGACCGGCTCAATGGCGCATCGCGGTCCGGATGCCGAGGGGCACTGGATCGAGGGACCGGTTGCACTGGGGCATCGCCGCCTTTCGATCATCGATCTGTCTTCAACGGGCAATCAGCCCTATGCCAGTCATAACGGTCGTTATAAAATGGTCTTCAACGGCGAGCTCTATAATTTCCGTGAAGTGAAAGAGCGGATCGCTGACCATGTTTTCAAAAGTACTGGTGATACCGAGGTGCTGATGGAAGCCTGGAGCCGCTGGCAACTCGATGCGGTGCATCAGTTCCGCGGAATGTTTGCCTTTGGGGTATGGGATCAGCGGGAAGAAACGCTTTGGCTGGTACGCGATCGCCTGGGTGTTAAGCCGCTCTACTATTGTCAAAAGGGCGATCAGTTTCTTTTCGCCTCCGAGATCCAATCCCTGCTGGCGGCCCTCCCCGGCAAAAAGGAAATCAACGAGCAGGCGCTGGCGGGATATTTCAGATACCAGTCTGTTCCGGGTGATGAAACCATCATTGCCGGCATACGGGAACTGAAAGCAGGTTGCTGTTTGAAGATCAGCCGTGCGGAGCAAAAGCTGATTCCATGGTGGGATATTACGCGTCCCGGCAAGCAATATCAATTCGGTACAAAAAAGCAGGTCCGGGAGCAAGTGCGCGACCTGCTTCGCAATGCCATTGCCCAGCGGCTGGTGAGTGATGTGCCGGTGGGTGCATTTCTCTCGGGCGGCATTGATTCGAGTGCCGTGGTCGCCCTGATGGCAGAAGTGAGCAGTCAGCGTCCTGAGACTTTTAATATCAGCTTTCAGGAGAAAGAATACGATGAATCGGGTTATGCCGAGATGGTGGCCCGCAAATTCAATACGAATCATCACCGGATTTTACAGAAGCCCGAATATATTCTCGACAACCTGATCCCCGCACTGGATGCGATGGATACGCCCAGTGGCGATGGTATAAATAGTTATATCGTTTCAAAATCTATTCGGGATGCGGGAATCAAAGTGGCCTTGTCGGGTATCGGGGGCGATGAGCTGTTCGGTGGTTATCCCTTTTTCAAACAATATGATAAGCTGCGACAACTCGGAAGTCTCTGGCCGGTTTCAAAACCACTGCGACAGCTCGCAGGTGCATTCCTGAGCGATGCCAACAGCCGGAAGGATCGTTTAAAGCAGTTGCTGTCTACATCGGATGTGTCGATACCCACTATTTATCCTTTGCTGAGGCAGATTACGGGTCCGGCTGCCTTTCGCAAATACCTGAACATTGATGCCGCTGTGACTGATCCGATTCAACAAAGACTGGAAGGGTTGGAGGGGTCAAAGAATTTCCCCGTGTACTCACAGGTATCCATAGCCGAATATCTTGGTTATACGCAGTACACCCTCTTGAAAGATACTGATCAGATGAGTATGGCTGTTTCGCTGGAAGTGCGGGAGCCATTCTTTGATCATGAGTTGATTGAATATGTGTTGCAGGTTCCCGATGAATTTAAGCGCCTGAGTTATCCCAAGCAGTTGCTGGTTGAATCATTGGGAGAGCTGTTGCCTCCGGAGATTGTTCATCGCCCCAAACAGGGTTTTGTTTTTCCCTGGGAGCAGTGGATCAAAACTTCGTTGCGGAGTTTTTGCCAGGAGAGGATCGATTCGCTGTCAGAGCGGTCATTTGTGAAAGCCGATCCTTTGCGCCGCGCATGGTCGGATTTTCTCCAGGGCGATCCCGGCATTCGCTGGATGGAAATCTGGTTATTTATTGTGATTGATTATTGGCTTACAAAAAATGAGTGCTCCTAAACCACGTGTCTTATTGTTTTGCGATTGGTACTATCCCGGTTTCAAAGCCGGCGGGCCGATTCAGTCCTGTAC
>DATCJQ010000062.1:0-24225 GCA_036562745.1 Flavihumibacter sp. | reverse complement strand
GGGCTTTACTATATTTCTGGATTGTATCGGGATGGCAACCTCGGCTGCCACCATATTCATTCTGCGCCGGCGCACCCGCCATCTCGACGGAACCGGCATTTACACAATGAAATTGTATCCCGTGCTGCCGCTGATATTTATAGCGGCCTATACCTTTGTAGGAATCAGCATTGCGGTCAACACACCGGTGCTGGCATTAACAGGACTGATCGTATTTGCGGTTTTCCTTGGATTGTATTTCCTCGTGGTACGAAAAAGGAATAATGGTGAACAGGAAAAAACGAACTAGAATGATGGATCTCTCCTACATATTGAACGAACTGGGCGAAGAAAGAAGCGAGTATTTCAACGCGATGACACCGCCCATTGCACAGACCAGCAATTTTGTATTTCGCAAAGTGGATGATCTCAGCCGGGCTTTTGACGATGAGATGAGTGGTTATTTATACAGCCGGGGTTTGAATCCCACGGTTGAAATCCTTCGGAAAAAACTGGCGGCGCTGGATGGTGCGGAAGATTGCCTGGTAGTAAACAGCGGTGCGGCGGCGATTTTTGCATCGGTACTGGCCAATGTGAAATCGGGTGATCATATTGTGTCGATCAAGAAGCCCTATACCTGGGCAGAGAAAATGTTCAGCGCCATGCTTCCGCGTTTTGGTGTGGAGACTACTTATGTTAGCGGTTCCACGCGTGAGGATTTTGAGGCAGCCCTGCGTCCCAATACCAGTGTGATTTACCTGGAATCGCCCAATAGCTGGACCTATGCCATTCAGGACCTTGCCGGAATTGCGGAAATGGCCAAAGCCAGGGGTATCATCACCATAGTGGATAATAGTTTTTGTACGCCATTGTATCAGCGCCCCATCGAAATGGGAATTGATATCTCGATTCAGTCGGCCACCAAGTATATCGGCGGGCATTCCGATACCCTGGCCGGGGTGATTTCCGGGTCGGCCGATATGATCCGAAAGATTTTCAACAGCGAATACCTGACTGTAGGCAGCGGGATCCAGCCTTTTAATGCCTGGCTGCTGATCCGGGGACTGCGCACCCTGCCAACCCGACTGGAACAGGTGAGCCGCACGGCCAACACAGTGCTGGCCTGGCTAAAACAGCATCCAAAGGTGGAGGAATGTCTGTATCCCCTCGATCCGTCTTTCGAGGGCTACGAACTGGCGAAAAAACAAATGACCGGGGCCGGCGGTCTGCTGACCTTCGTGTATAAGACCAGCGATCGGGACGAGATCATCCGGTTCTGCGAATCCCTGCAACATATTTATATGGCAGTAAGCTGGGGTGGGCACGAAAGCCTGATCATTCCACGATGTGCGGGCATTCAGCCGGCGCATTTCCGTCCGGAGAAGAAAGATCACCGCATGCTGCGGCTATACGTGGGCCTGGAATCGCCCGATTACCTGATTGCCGATCTCGAACAGGCTTTCAGGGCGGCCGGCGGCACTTGATGGGGAGTTTTTTCACGATAAATTTATGACCGGTCGGGCAGGTGACGGGGTAATTCTTTATTTTTAACCCCTTAACAATCTGTACATGTTAATTTTTAAACGATTATCCTATTTTCTATTCTTAGGATGCGGACTTGTGTTGGAAGCCCGGGCACAGGAACAGTGGGATTTGCGGCGCTGCGTGGAATATGCGCTGGCCAATAATATCGCGCTGCGCCAGTCGGATATCCAGCGCAAGACCAGTGAACTGCTTTACCAACAAAACCGCAAGGCCCGGATACCCACGGCAGATTTCAATACCAATACGGGTTATCAGTTTGGTCGGTCCATTGACCCCACCACCAACCTCTTCACCAACCAGCAGCTGCTTTTCCAGGGTTTTCAGTTCAATACCAATGTGACTATTTTCAACTGGAACCGGATTACCAATAATATGCTGGCATCGCGCTTTGAGGCCGAAGCGGCTTCTGCGGATGTTGAAAAGAATAAGAATGACCTGGCGCTGAACGTGGCCACCGCCTATCTCACGGCGCTGCTTTCCAAAGTACAGGTGGATATTGTGGATGTTCAGGTGAAGCAGAGCATCAGCCAGCTGGAAGACACCCGCAAACGTGTGGCGGCAGGAGCACTGCCCGAACTGAACGCGGTGGATCTGGAAGCCCAGCTTTCGCGCGACAGTTCCTCGTATATAGCAGCAGTGGCAGCTTATGAATCGAACCTGCTTTCCCTGAAGTCGCTGCTCGGACTGGATGCAGGCGCACCGTTTTCGATTGCGGTTCCGCCGGTGGATATGATTCCGGTTGAACCCATTGCCGAACTGCAACCGGAACTGGTGTACAAATCGGCTCTGGAGAACCAGCCGGTGATCAGGGCCAATGAGCTGCGGAAAAAATCGTTGGAGTATAATGTGAAATCGGCCAGAGCGGGACTTTATCCCAGCTTTTTCGCCTTCGGCGGATTGGCCTCCAACTTTGCCAGCACCAACCGGAAAATTACCGGTGCTCAGTTCCTGGGGTATAATCCGCCCGATCCGAGCAATGGGGTGGTTACCGTTAATGGTGATGTGATCCCCCTCCAGACCCCCAACGTGCTGATTACTCAGGGTAATAAAAGTTTTAACGAACTCTGGACCGGCTGGGGCACCCAGATGAATAATAACTTCCGTCAGAATATCGGAATTGGTATCAGTATCCCGATTCTGGGCGGATGGCAGTCGAGAACCAATTATGAGCGGGCTAAATTGAGTCTGGCCAATGCCCAGCTGACCATCGATCAGGCCAACCTGGATCTGAAATCAGCGATTTATACGGCCTATACCAATGCGGTAGCATCCCTGCAGAAGTTTAATGCGGCAAAAAACAGTGTACAGGCCGCTGAACGGTCTTATCAGTTCACGCTTCGTCGTTATGAACTGGGATTGTTGTCCACTCTGGAATTGATTACCTCCCAGGCCAACCTGACCAGATCGAAAATCGATATGGCGAATGCGCAGTTCGACTATGTATTCCGGATGAAGGTTCTGGAGTTCTATAAAGGTGGCGGAATCAAACTCTAAACAAAAACAAGCGAAAGCACATACAATACTATATGAACAAGAAAGTTATTTGGTTGCTCATCGGCGTTGCGGTTGTACTCATTGCACTGGTTGGGTTAAAGAAAGCCGGTGTGATCGGCGGTGATGAAGGTATCAAAGTGACGGCTGAAAAAGTGGAGAAAAGAACCATTATCGAAACCGTGAATGCCAGCGGAAAAGTTTATCCTGAAATCGAAGTAAAAGTGAGCTCTGATATTTCGGGCGAGATTGTTGAATTGAATGTGGAGGAAGGCGACAGCGTACGCAAAGGCCAGGTGCTGGCGAAAATATTTGCTGATATCTACCTGACCCAGCGCGATCAGGTTGCGGCCAGCGTGCGGCAGCAACAGGCGCTGGTGGAAAACAGCCAGGCCCAGCTCGCAGCCCTGGAGAGCGCCCTTAATCAGGCCGAAGCACAGTACAAACGCCAGGAGCAGCTGATGAAAGAAAAAGTGATTTCAGCTCTGGAATTTGAGCAGGCACAAAATGCGTACAATACGGCAAAAGCCAACTATAATGCGGGACTTCAAAGTATTCGTGGTAACCAGGCTTCTGTTGCCAGTGCCTTAGCTAATCTCGAAAGTGCTCAGAAAAACCTGGGACGTACAACCATTCTTGCTCCTATGAACGGAGTGGTTTCTTTGTTGGCGGTTAAGAAAGGCGAAAGAGTGGTGGGTACTGCACAAATGACCGGTACGGAAATGATGCGTATTGCCGATATGGAAAAGATCGAAGTGCGTGTGGAAGTAGGTGAAAACGATATCCCCAAAGTGCATCTGGGCGATTCTGCATTGATTGAAATCGATGCCTACAATGCCCGTAAGTTCAAGGGTATCGTAACCCAGATCGCCAGCAGCAGCAAGGCACTTTCATCAGCAACGGCCACTGCCATTACCAATGATGTAACCAACTACGAAGTGCGCATCCGTTTGTTGAAAGAGTCTTATGAAGATCTGATTGATCCCACAAAGCCCAAGAATTTTCCCTTCCGTCCGGGTATGAGTGCAAGCGCCGATATCCAGACCAAACGTAAGGCCGATGTGCTGGCTGTACCTATCAATGCGGTGACTACCCGTGAGAAGGATTCTGATAAATCGGTGAATGAAACACGAACTTCAGCGGCCGAAACCAATCCGCAGGAGGACCGTCGTTCCATTAGTTCTGAACTGGACGAAGTGGTATTTGTATTGGGTGAAGATAAAACAACCATCAAGCGCGTTAAAGTGCGCACCGGCATTCAGGATATCTCCTATATCGAAATACTCAGCGGAATTAATGAAGGGGATGAAGTGATTACAGGTCCCTATTCCCTCGTTTCGAAAACGCTTAAGGACAAGGATAAAGTGAAAGTGGTGAAGAAGGAAGAGCTATTCGAAACGAAAAAGAAATAAAATGCAGCTGGGTATAATTGGTAGTGGAAGCTGGGCTACTGCACTGGCGAAAATCGTTACTGATAATGGTAACAATATTCACTGGTGGGTAAGAAATGAAACCATCCTCCAGCATCTAAAACAACGAAAGCATAATCCAAACTATCTTTCTTCGGCGAGTTTTGAGGTGTCGAAGCTGCATCTTTACACATCCCTTGCCGAGATGGTGCCGAACTGTGATGTGATCATCATCGCAGTTCCTTCCGCCTATATTGGCGAAACCTTCAGTGTTCTGGATGAAAAGGTGCTGGAAGGAAAGCTGGTCATTTCTGCCGTAAAGGGAATGATGCCCGATCAGAATATTCTGTTGAATGAATGGTTAGCCAATCGTTTTGGCGTACCCTTGTCGGATTATTATACCATTATGGGGCCTTGTCACGCCGAAGAAGTGGCAAGAGAACGGCTTTCCTATCTTACGATTTCTGGCAGTTCGGAAGAGAAAGCCAGTGAACTGGCTTCTTATTTCAATACCTGGTATATCAATACAGTGGTGAACGATGATGTGCTCGGAGTTCAATATGCCGCGGTATTGAAGAATATTTACGCGCTGGGGGCAGGTATTGCACACGGACTGGAATATGGCGATAATTTCCAGAGCGTGTTCATCGCGAATTGTGCCGATGAAATGGCCGCTTTCCTTAAAAAAGTGGGTGTGCATTACCGTGATGTCGGATCACACCAGAATGAGAATCCTCATACCAAACGGAAAGATGCCAACTATGCGGCATCCGTATATCTGGGCGATTTGCTGGTAACCTGTTATTCATTATACAGCCGGAACCGAACATTTGGTAATATGATCGGTAAGGGGTATCCGGTGATGAGCGCGCTGCTCGAAATGAATATGGTGGCCGAAGGGTATAACGCAAGCAGAAGTATCTATAATCTTAATCAACAGGTAAAGGCTGAAATGCCCATCGCCACAGCCATTTATGAGATACTCTGGAAACAATTGCTGCCCGGCGAAGGATTCCGTCGCATTGAGCAGGTGTTGATCTGATTTGGTTGGGGCGGCAGCAGCGAAAAAAGATTCGCCCATGCTTTGAACTTAGAAGAAATGGGCGGCAATTCCGTCTGCGAATAATTTCCCCTCGTCCGTAAGCATGATGCGGTCGGCGGTAATAGTTAATCTGGCCGGTCCTTCGGATTTCGTGAGTTGCAGGTATTTGGTGGCCAGGTTCAATAAATCATTGGTGGCTTTCTCTCCAAAGCTGATGCGGTAATAATTCAGGTCCAGTCCCTCCATGGTTCTAAGCGAGGTCATGATATATTCATGGCGGCGATTTTCCGTGGTCAGTTCTTCCTGCTCGGAATAGGGTTCTCCCGCGTTAACGGCCCTCAGGTAGACGGAGTTGTTAGACACATTCCAACGACGATGGCTCCCATTGTAAGAGTGGGCACCGGGACCAAAGCCCAGATAGGGCTCTCCGCTCCAGTAAGAACTGTTGTGACGGCTTCTCCATCCCGGCAGCGCGAAGTTGGAAATTTCGTAATGCTCGTACCCTGCCCGGCGAACCCGTTCCATCAAGATGAGGAATTGCCGGCTTTGCTGTTCCGGGTCGGTATTCGGCAGTTTGTTGTGTTTGATCAGATGCGCCAGTGCAGTTTTTTCTTCCACCGTCAGGGCATAGCAGGAAAGATGCGGCACTCCCAATCCGATGGCGCGCTCGATATTTGAGATCCAGTCTTCGTCGGTGAGTCCGGGGGTACCGTATATCAGATCGATACTAAAGTTTTCAAATCCGGCTTCCTTTGCCTGTTGAATTCCATCCAATGCTTCTGATGCATTATGGGCGCGGTTCATCCATTGGAGATCGCGGTCGAAAAAGGATTGCACTCCTATGCTCAGGCGGTTGATGCCCAGCTTCCGCCAAATCTGCAGTGAAGCAGGATTCAGGTCGTCCGGATTGGCTTCGAGGGTCAATTCCGCATCTGCTGCGATCGGGTAATTGGTACGCACCGCGGAAAGCAATCCCTCCAGTTCTTCCTCCGTTAATAAAGAAGGTGTGCCTCCGCCCAGGTAAACCGTATGAAACAACGGTTGATCCAGTTCATGCTTTCTCGCTACAATTTCCTTCACAATGGCCGACAATACCATCGGTTTGCCTGCTAATTGGGTGGAAAAATGGAAATTGCAGTAATTGCATGCTTTCCGACAGAATGGAATATGTATATAGATACCGGCCAATGAAAAGATTGACCCGCAAAGTTAACGCAGTTCTGCCAATCTTGCTTTGGCAAATGGCCGCCCGATCGCCCGGGCTCTGGCTGGTGATGCTGTTGTTGGGAGCAAGCCCGCTTTTGACAAAGGGACAGGACAGTTCGGCCAATGGGCGGAAAAATGCGGCTGGAGCTTCCATTCATCGCCTGGAAATTAACCTGGTAGATAAGGATTCCTCCATTCTTGGTTCTCTGCAGCTAAAGACTCGATTCACATCGGCGCCGCAATGTCACGAATACCTCGTGCAACTGGATTCTCTGCTGGCTATAAAGGGATATGCTTCCGCGTCGGTGGACAGTGTGATACAAAGAGACACACTCACCATCGCCTACCTCTTCCTTGGTGAACAATATCGTTGGGGAAACGTACGGGTTAATGGTTTAACTACAGAAGAGCTGAATGCCGCCGGATTAATGACGGATCGTAACAGCGGAGCCATTCAGGTGTCGAGGTCCAGGTTGAATACCTCCTGGTTTTCGCCCAGGCAAATGGAAAAAATTCAGGATCAGTTGCTGCAATATCTTTTTGATAACGGATATCCCTTTGCATCGGTACAAACCGATAGTTTGCAGGTTACGAAAGATGATAAGCAACAGTTGCTGATGAATGCGGTGCTGATGGTGAATAAGGGTATGGTATACAAAATAGACAGCATCCAGGTAAAGGGCAAGGCAAGTATCAATGCTTCGTTTCTGCACCGATACCTCGATATTCCGCAGGGAATGCCTTTCCGGAAATCGTCCTTCAATTCGATCAGCGCGCGACTGAGGGAATTACAGTTTCTGGAAGAATCGCAACCCTGGGCCCTGCGCTTCGGGGGAAACGGGGCTATACTCGACCTTTATCTGGAACCGAAGAAAAGCAGTCAGATCAATGTATTGCTGGGACTACTGCCTACCACAAACAGTGCCGGACAGAATAAATTCCAGGTTACGGGGGAAGCAAATCTGAATCTGAAAAACGCATTGGGAAATGGAGAAACCATTGGCGTAAACTGGCAGCAATTGCAGGTGAAGTCGCCCCGACTCAACCTGTTGTATCAACAGCCCTATCTGTTTGGATCGGCCTTTGGTATCAGCACGCAGTTTGATCTCTTCAAGAAGGATAGTTCATTTCTCACGGTGAATGGGCAGCTGGGAGTACAATATGCATTGTCGGCGCGGCAAACAGGGAAAGTGTTTGTGCAGTTGTTTCGCAGTAATCTGGTGGATGTGGATACCGCCCGCATTAAATCGACCAAACGGCTTCCCAATGATATGGATATGGGCATAATCAACCTGGGGGTGGATTATGAGCTATTTACCACCAATTACCGGCGAAATCCCAGAAGGGGATGGGAGCTGTTCAGTACGGTAATGGCCGGTACAAGAACCATCAGAAAGAGCAATGCCATACTGGACATAAAGGATCCGAACTTCGATTATGCATCACTGTATGATACGGTGGATTTGAAATCGTATCAGTTCCGATTGAAAGCAAGGGTGGCGCGTTTTTTTCCGATAGGCAGACAAGCCACGATTCAGGTGCTTATGAACGGAGGTTGGGTGCAGAGTCCCACTTTGTACCGCAATGAAGTCTTTCAGATCGGCGGTTACAAGCTGATGCGGGGATTTGATGAGGAAAGTATTTATTCATCGCGTTACCTGGTGAATACACTGGAGTATCGTTATCTCGTTGGGATGAATTCCTATTTCTTCGGTTTTGCCGATCTCGGCTTTACGGCCAACAAGAGCAGCGGCATTAATTCGCGCAACCGGCTGCTGGGCGCGGGATTGGGGATGGCATTCGAAACTACGGCCGGGTTTTTCAATCTATCCCTGGCTGCGGGAAAACGGGATGATAGTCCCTTTAATCTGCGCCAGACGAAGATTCACCTTGGCTATGTGAATTATTTCTAAATTGCAGCCTGTTCATGATGCGATTATCTCCCCGAATTTTTAATACAATCTGCCTGTTGCTGCTGGTATGCACTGTATCCGCGCAGGATAGTCTGGTGCAGGCAGGAGCAGATACATCATCGATTGCTGCACCGGATAGTCTGCATTCGGCGATGACCGACAGTGCGGCTCAGGTGGCTCTGCCCTGGGTGCCGATTGATTATACGAAAGTGGGCTACAGCAAAGTGCTGGAATCGCATCCCTGGCTGAATTTCAAGGGGGATGGTGTGTATCGCACCATTGTGCCGAAGACAGCCCGAAATAATGATGGGCTATTTTACCTGCTGCTCGGACTCAGTTTTCTGCTCGCAACGGTAAAAGTGGCATTCGGTCGCTATATGGCCAACCTGTTCAAAGTGTTTTTCAGGGCATCGCTCAAAGCCAAGCAGATCCGCGAACAATTATTGCAGACTCCGCTGGCCAGTCTCCTGCTAAATATTCATTTCATCGCTACTGCCGCCCTGCTGGCCACCTTCTTTCTGCTGCACCGTCAACAGGCTGAAAAGATTTTGAGTTTTTGGTGGTTATATGTGTATTCGCTACTCGCGCTAACGGGGATCTATCTCGTTAAACATTTTGTTCTGTATTTTCTGGGATGGATACTGCGTATCAAAAGCACTACCGATACATATGTTTTCATCGTGTTTTTGTGTAACAAGGTGCTGGGCATTTTCCTTCTTCCGCTATTGATGCTCATTGCGTTTGCCTCGGAACCACTGGTGACAATAGCGGAAACTTTAGCGATGGTTCTAGTTGCGGGAATATTCCTTTATCGCTATATTAGTGCCTATGGATTCGTTACCCGGGAACTAAACGCAAGCCGTTTCCACTTTTTTCTGTACCTTTGTGCCTTCGAAGTAGCACCCTTACTGTTGATTTATAAGGTGTTAACGAAAATCGTGTAGGTAGTTAATTAACTTTAAGAACATTTAGCTTAACAAAAAATGCTAAAGAACGAGGCTAAGAAGGGAGCCGGAGCTCCTACAATCAAGAAAATCCTGATCACCCAACCGAGGCCTGAAAGTGACAAATCACCCTATTTCGAACTGGGCAGGAAGTTTGGTGTGACCCTTGACTTTCATCCCTTCATAAGTCTGGAGGGCATCTCTGCCAAAGAGTTCAGGAAACAAAAAATCGACATCACGCAGTTTACGGCGGTAATTTTTACCAGCCGGAACGCCATCGACCACTTCTTTCGCATTTGTGAAGAGTTGAAAATCAGCGTTTCCCAGGACACAAAATATTTCTGTATCACCGAAGCGGTGGCCCTCTACCTGCAGAAATTTATTCTCTACCGCAAACGAAAAGTTTTCTTCGGCGCCGACGGTACCAATAAGAGCATGTTTGATGTAGTGAACAAGCACAAGGAAAACGAGCGATTCCTTTACCCCTGTTCGGAAAACCAGCAGGACAACGATATCGTTAACTGGCTGAAAGCACATAACTGCGAGTTTGCAACTCCCTTTATGTACCGGACTATTTCCAACGATCTCAAACCCATTCTGGGTTCGCACAAATATGATATCATCTGCTTTTTTACTCCCAGTGGCGTAAAAAGCCTGTTCGAAAACTATCCTTCCTTCAAACAGAACGGAACCCTGATCGGGGCATTCGGCAGCAATACTTCCAAAGCTGTGGAAGAAGCCGGACTGGCCCTGGATATCAAAGCCCCGCAACCGCAGGCTCCTTCGATGGTGGCTGCGCTGGAGCAGTTTTTGAATAAGGTAAAAGGGGAAAAAGCATAGCACTGCCCGTTTAGGACGGAACTACGCTATTTTTACACCTTAACATTGTGCAATGGCGAACCGTCTGAGTGGGGAATCCAGTCCATATTTATTACAGCATGCTCACAACCCGGTGGATTGGTATCCCTGGGGTGAGGAAGCGCTTGCAGCGGCCAGGTCGGCCAATAAACCCATCTTGGTCAGTATCGGATATGCGGCCTGTCACTGGTGTCATGTGATGGAGCGGGAAAGTTTTGAGGATCCCGACGTGGCGGCCATCATGAATCAGCATTTTATCAATATCAAGGTCGATCGCGAGGAAAGACCCGATATCGACCATATTTATATGGATGCCCTCACATCCATGACGGGCAGCGGTGGCTGGCCCCTGAATGTTTTCCTGACTCCGGATGGCAAACCTTTTTATGGGGGAACCTATTTCCCCCCGCGACCCTATCGCAATATGCCGGCCTGGCGGGAAGTGCTCGAGGGAGTCAGCAAGGCCTGGACCGAAAGACAGGAAGCGGTGCTGAGCCAGGCGGATAATCTCACTGCCCACCTGATGGAAGCCAATGAGTTGGGCGAACACGCAGCTCCCGGTTTCCAATTCTCCGAACATCATCTTGAACAAATCAGTCGGGCCCTGCTGAAAACAGCCGATATGGCCGAGGGAGGCTTCGGACGGGCACCCAAATTCCCCCAGACATTCTCCATTAATTATCTGCTTCGGTATGCCGCCAGGTTTATGGATAAGAAGAGCAGGTTTGTATATTATAATAATGGTGAAGGGAGGAGGGAGAATGGAGAATGGAGAAGGGAGAAGGGAGAAGGGGGAAAGGAGAAGGGGGAAGGGAGAAGGGAGGTGGTTTGGACCGATGACGCTACTGATCTGGCGCAAAAGGCCCTGGACCAGGCGCTTTTGAGTCTGGATAAAATGATTGCAGGCGGAATTTATGATCAACTGGGCGGGGGGCTGGCACGTTATTCCACCGACCGGGAATGGCTGATTCCCCATTTCGAGAAGATGCTCTACGACCAGGCCTTATTTGTGTCTGTGCTGGCAGAAGCCTGGCAGCTGACAGGTAATCCTGATTATGCCGATACCATCCGTCAGACGGTGGATTTCCTGGAGACTTCCCTGTTGTCGCCCGAAGGAAGCTTTTACTCGGCCCTGGATGCCGATTCTGAAGGGGAGGAAGGTAAGTTCTATCTATGGGAACAGGGCGAGGTGGAGGAGGTGCTGGGAGAGGACGCATCCCTGGCCTGCGAGTGGCTTGGCATCACCCTGGAAGGCAATTGGGAAGGAATTAACATATTGACAAAAAATCGGCGATTCGACGAATTATTAGAATTAGGATATTGCAATAACAATCCGGACCTGCTGAGGGAAAAACTCGAATCCATCCGCCAGCGGCTGCTGGAAAGAAGGGCCGGAAGAATTGCTCCGGGCCTGGATGACAAGCAGTTATTGAGCTGGAACGCCCTCATGAATACAGCTCTTTCAAAGGCCTATGCGGCCACCGGCGAGGAACGCTACCGGCAGTTGGCCGAACGGAATTTGGACTGGATGCTCCGGACTTTCGTTGGGGAGGAATATCGCCTCCGGCACAGCTACAAATCCGGAAAAGCTCAATTCCCGGGTTTTTTGGATGACTACGCATACTTGGTACAGGCTTTGATTTATCTGCAGGAAATAACTGGAAGGGCAAGTTTATTGGAGACGGCGAAAAATTTAACAAGATCTGTAATCCGGGATTTTAGTGCAGCAGACAGTTCCCTGTTTTACTATACCAGTCAGTTACAAAGCGATGTAATTGTTCGGAAAAGGGAGGTATACGATGGGGCTCAACCCTCGGGGAATTCGGTTATGGCGTTCAATCTCAGATACTTAGGAATTGTGTTCGATCAGGCTGACTGGATCGGGAAAGCGGAAGCCATGGTGGCTGCCATGGCGGAGGCTGTGGTAAATTTTCCCGGTTCCTTCGGCTTTTGGGCTATGGAACTGATGGGATGGGTGGACGGACTGGCGGAAATAGTGGTGGTAGGACCGGAGGCGGAAGATTACCGAAAGGAAATTATGTATAATTTTATCCCTTATAGGGTTTTCCAATCCGCCACCCGCGAAAACAAGGCTTACCCGCTTTTGCGTAACAAGCTTCCTACCCCTGATACACTAATCTATTTGTGCCAGAGCTACAACTGCCTTCGGCCACAGTCGGCTATTGATCGGTTTTTGGACGATTTATAGGTGATTTAAGCAGAAAACAAGGGTTTTTTGGCAAGAATTTATTGCGGGATAAAACAATAATCCCCTCAAAACGACCGTTAAATTTGTCACGGGAACAAGCAAAATCAGTTCCATGACCTAAAACTTAAACTTGAGAAACTGATGTTGACAAAACAGTATATTTGCCCACTACCCTTTAATATTATGAAAATGAAAAACCTGTCCACGTTGTGCACGCTTGCAGCCGTATCCATGTTGGCAAGCTGCGGAATGTTTGGAAAGAACTCCAACAAGGGGGGATTACCAAACGATGGTCAGTTGCACGGCGTAGCGCCCGGCAACAAGTACTCTATGCCAAAACCTCCGGGAATGGTATACATTCCGCCTGGAACCTTCCATATGGGTCCCAGTGACGAGGACGTCAACTATGCTTACACTGCCCGTAATAAGCAGGTGTCCATCAATGGTTTCTGGATGGATGCGACTGAAATTACCAATAACGAGTACCGCCAGTTCGTATACTGGGTACGCGACTCTATTGCAGCCACTCTGATGGGGTATGTGAAAAATGTAGATGGGGTAGATCAGGTGGACTGGGCCAAAGCCAAAACCATCAAATGGGGTGATAAAGCTACCATCGAGAAAATCGATCAGCTGATCCTGTCTCCCGAAAACCGGATTTTCGGTAAAAAGGAACTGGATGCCTCCAAACTGATTTATCATTCTGAAACTTTCGATAACAAAGAAGCTTCCAAGCGCGAAAACGCAGGTAAGCCCCGTTCATCTTTCATTGTTAAGAAAGACGTTCGTATCTATCCGGATACGCTGGTATGGATTCGCGACTTCTCCTATTCTTACAATGAGCCGATGACCAAACGTTACTTCTCTCACCCCGCTTTCGGTAACTATCCGGTTGTAGGTGTGAGCTGGGTACAGGCTACTGCCTTCTGCGAATGGAGAACTCATTATCTGAACTCATTCCTGGAGAGCAAGAAACGCGCTCAGGAATCTGATTTCCGTCTGCCTACAGAAGCAGAATGGGAATATGCAGCCCGCGGCGGTCGTTCTCAGTCTATGTTCCCCTGGGGTAACTACTACCTGAGAAATAAAAAAGGCTGTCTGCTGGCTAACTTCAAACCCGGCCGTGGTAACTATCCCGAAGATGGTGGTTTCTACACTGTACGTGCCGATGCCTACTGGCCCAACGATTTTGGCCTGTATAATATGGCAGGTAACGTAGCAGAATGGACTTCATCGCTCTACTATGAGGGTGGATACAATTTCCAGCACGACATGAACCCGGATATCCGTTACAACGCGAAGGATTCGGATCCTCCCCGCATGAAACGTAAAGTATTACGTGGTGGCAGCTGGAAAGATGTAGGTTACTTCCTGCAAACCGGAACCCGCTCTTACGAATACCAGGATACGGCTAAGTCGTACATCGGATTCCGCTCTGTAATCGATCTTCCACCGACTCAGGGTAAAGGCAAAAAATAAGCTTATAGCAAATTTCTAAAGACAACATCTTACTAGGATTCAATTTGATTGCAAAATCGAACAGGAATCCTTTTTTCAAAATCCAATATCAATTTAAAAAGCAAGAATCTAAACCCTTATTCAAACTCAAAAATTAACAACTATGGCTGGTGCATCTAAATCTACTGACAAACTCGTAAATATCTTCGTATGCGTGGGCGCTGCGGTGGTAATCTTCGGAGCCTGGGCGAAAATCCTCCACTTGTCATTCGCCAACTTAATGCTGACCGTGGGTCTGTTGACTGAGGCTGCGATCTTTATTGTATATGCATTCTTACCGCCTCCCGGTGGTGAAATGGCTGCTCTGGCTGAAGCGCTGCCGAAACTGTCTACAGGTTCTGCCGGCAACCCTGCGCTGAACAGCCTGGATAAAATGATGCAGGAAGCTGATATTACTCCTGCTAACCTTAAAAAACTGAGCGAAGGATTCAGCAAACTGGGAACTACTGTTAACCAGATGAAGGATGTTTCTGATGTGGTTGCTGCTACCAACGAGTATGCAAGCAAAACCAAGGAAGCTGCTTCTGCGCTGACTCAGATGAAAGACGCTTATACGAAAACTGCCGCTACCATGGCTGTGTTCAACGAAGCTTCTGAGAGCACCAAGCAATTCCACAATCAGGTACAAACCCTGACCAAAAATCTGGGTTCTCTGAATACTATTTATGAACTGGAACTGCAGGATACTAACAATCACCTGAAGGCGATGAACAAATTCTACGGTAACCTGGCACAAGCTTCTGAAGCTATGCAAGGCAGCGTGGAAGATGCGAAGAAAACACAGGATCAAATTGCTGCACTGGCTAAAAACCTGAGCAACCTGAACCAGATCTATGGCAATATGCTGAACGCAATGCAAGGCCGCGCATAAGCCAGGTTGATCGTTCCCTTTATTGAAACTGTGAAAAACTAGATTGACAACATTTAAATCCCAGATCCATGGCCTTACCAAAAGAGCCCAGGCAGAAGATGATCAACATGATGTATTTGGTGCTTACTGCACTACTTGCATTGAACGTGTCATCTGAAATCCTGAACGCATTCAAAACCGTTAACGAGAGCATTACCACAGCGAACAGCGTGGTGGATGCCAAAAATGCCGCTGTCTTCGAAGCATTTAAAGATGCATTGGAAGACCCGAAGACGCGTCAGAACGCTGAAATTTGGTTACCCAAAGCACAGGAAGCTAAAAAGCTGGCTGATGAGGTATCAAACTATATTGAAGAACTGAAAGTTGAACTCAAGAAAGAATCCAAAGGTGAAAACATCGGTACTCCCGAAGAGAAGTTTTCAATCGACGATCTGGATGCTTCTACCCGCATGCTGGTGGAAGGAGCAAAAGGTCAGGAGCTTCTTGATAAACTGACTGAATTCAAAGCTAAAATTCTGGAAGTGGTTCCGGAGCAGAAAGATGCTTTTGCCAAATCTCTGCCCATCGACCTGGAGATTCCCAAATCCCAGACCGGTAATACTGTGCAGAACAACTGGCAGTCGGCTTATTTTCACATGACTCCGACCATTGCTGCGCTGACCATCCTGAGCAAGTTTCAGAACGACGTAAAGAACTCTGAAGCCATCGTGGTGGATCACTGCTACCAGCAGATTGGTAAAGTGAAGTTCAAGCTCGACAACTTCCAGGCTTTTGCCGGAACCAACTCCACTTACCTGATGCCTGGCCAGGAACTGCAGATCACAGCGGGTATTGGTGCCTTCTCTACGGAAGCTGCCCCCACTGTAACTGTAAATGGTGCCACCATTCCCCTGGGTCCTGACGGAACCGCTCTTTACAAAACAACTGTAAACGGCGCCGGCGAGCACAAGGTAAATGTGGTGGTTAACTATAAAGATCCCAACACCGGTGAAGATAAAAGCGTTACCAAAGAGGTTAGATATACCGTGGGCGTTCCTTCAGGTGCCTCTGTGTTCCTGGAAAAAATGAACGTGGTTTACATGGGTGTTGACAACCCGGTAATGGTATCTGCAGGTTCTGCAGGTAAAGAGAAAATGCAGGTTAGCTTTACAGGTGGTCCGATTACGGCTGCAGGTGGCGACCGCTACATTATCAAGCCGAACAAAATGGGACCTGCTGAGCTGAAAATTACTGTTGAAGGTAAAACCAGCACTTTCCCCATCCGTGTAAAATCTCTGCCTGATCCTACTGCTATGGTGGGTACAAGCAAAGGTGGTTCTATGCCTGCTGCCCAGTTCAAAGCAATGGGTGGTCTGCTGGCCAAACTGATGGACTCAGAATTTGATGCTAAATATGAAGTACTGGGTTATGTGGTTGGTGCCAATGGTGGTGCATTCCAAACTTATCAGCAGTCTGCCAACGATGGCGCCCGCTGGAGTGGTAATGCCGCTGCTATCATCAACAAAGCAACTCCTGGTTCAAGTATCTTCTTCGATCAGATCCGTGTAAAAGGACCCGATGGAAAAGTTCGTGAACTGCCCGGCATCTTCTTTAATTTGAAATAAGCAATTGACTAAAACAGGATAAAATGAAAAACCGTATCATCCAATTTTGTTTGCTGGCAGCGCTGGTTGCATTTAGTGCAGACGGTGTGTACGCACAGGCGAAGAAATCGCGTACTGCTACCAAACGAACTACAACGAATAAAGCCAGTACCAGTAAAAACAATACGGGAAATGCCGATGCGTTAACGCAGGCCCCGGCTATTGATACCACACCTGCTCCGAAATATGAACCGGAACTGAAAATGGGTGAGGTTCGTAAGTCGCTGCGCAACGACAACGCCATCGAACGTAACCTGGTAAAAGAGCGGATTCCGCTGGCTTACGAGCATATTCGCGAAGATGACGCGGTTTATCGTCAACGCCTCTGGAGGGAAATTGATGTTCACGAAAAAATGAACCTGCCCTTCATATACAAGGCCGATGAGGATAATGGTAACCAACGTTTCATTAATATCCTGTTGAATTCAATTAAGAGTGGTGAGCTCACCGCTTTCAACCCCTCTGATGATCGCTTCACTACCCCCATCACCATCCAGGAAATCGCCAAGCAACTGGTGGGTGAGCCGGTAACGATCCAGGTTCCTGACTGGTCAAGAGACCCCGATGGTTCACTGGGTATCACCAAGGACAGTGTAATCGTGAACGAATTCAATCCCGAAGAAGTTGAGAAATACTGGGTGAAGGAAGAAGTGGTATTCGACAAAGAATCCTCCCGCCTCCATGTTAGAATTCTCGGTGTGGCACCGCTGAAGACCATCAAGAATAGTGACGGATCCTTCCGTGCGGTAACTCCGCTGTTCTGGGTATATTACCCTGATATGCGTCCGCTGTTGGCCCGCTACGAAGCTTATAATGGTAAAAACTTCGGCGCCCGCATGAGCTGGGAAGAACTCTTCGAAAGCCGCATGTTCGCCAGCCGGATTATCAAATCTACCCTGGATAACCCTGGTGATCAGTTCATCGAAGGCATCATCAAAGATCCCATCCTGCGTCTGCTGGAAGGAGAAAATATCAAAGAGAAAATCTTCAACTACGAACAGGATCTCTGGTCGTACTAAGAGAAAGATACACCAAGAAAAACCCATCCGATCCGGATGGGTTTTTTCTTTTTATACCTGTGTGAAAACATTGGTCGAAGCTTTGATTCCATTCATCGAAATCGCTAAAAATACCGTATTCCGGGTATTGGATGAACCAAAAATTGCTCTACCTTTACCTCGGTTTTTCATAGGATATTGGATTTTAAAAACGGGGCTGGATGTCTATCCTGGCCCCTTTTTTATTGCATCAATTCAGGTTAACATTTCTGCGCCAGAACTCTACCAGTGCCATTACCATCTGGTTAAATTCCTCGGCTTCAGTAGGCTTGGTTAAATAGGAATTCGCATGTTCCTGATAGGCGCGCGAAATATCAAGTGGAGCAGAGGAGGTGGTAAGCATCACAACCGGAATAAATGCAAGTGCCGCGGTGGATTTAATAAAGCTCAATACTTCGTGGCCGTTCTTGCGGGGGAGGTTGATATCCAGCAATATCAGGTCAGGCTTTTTGCCCTCCGTAGCGCTGATAGCCTGCAATAGTTCAATTGCTTCCTGTCCGTTTCTTGCCACATCAATTTTGCAACTCGGATCGTACTCCAGAATCGCTTCTGTAGTTAATAAGATATCACCTTCGTTGTCTTCAATGAGCAGAATACTCAACCCTCTCATGCATTTTGTTTTTTTAGTTCGATGTAAAACCGGGTGCCTATGCCTTCGTCAGATTCGACCCAGATTTTTCCCTGGTGCTGATCCACTATTTTCTTACAGATGGCGAGCCCGAGTCCGGTACCTTCATATTTTTCGCGGCTGTGCAATCGGTGATAGGGTAAAAATAACTGGTCCACAGCTTCTGCCGGAATTCCGATTCCATTGTCTTCGATACAGAATCTGAATTGCAGGCCGATATCCTCCACCGTTACAGTAAGACAGGGCGGCTCATCGGGCTTGCAGAATTTCAAACCATTGGAAATGAGGTTCATAAAAAGCCGGTATAACCAGTTTTGGTTACCCCAAACCAGTACACCCTTCATCTCTCCGCAATTGAGTGAGCCTCCGGATTTTCCGATGCTCATCTGCATATCGTGGCGGATGGTGGCTATGAGCTGGTCCATGTCGATCTGGCTCATTTCATAGGTTTTACCGCCGGCTCTCGAGTATTCGAGAATATCGTTGATCAGTACCTGCATGCGCCTTGCGCCATCAGCGGCATAGTGGATATAATCACGTGCTTTCTCATCCAGAACGCCGGCATATTTGTTCTGAAGCAAGGTGGTGAAACTCCTGACCATGCGCAGGGGTTCCTGCAGATCGTGGGCCGTTACGGAGGCAAACTGATTCAGCTCACGATTGCGGCGCTGGAGATTATCGTTGGCTTCTTTCAGCTTGCGGGCCGATTCCACCGATTCAGACACATCGATAATGATTGCGGTAAATACTTTCTTATTGCGAAAATTGGTCAGTTGTACATGCACTTCCACATGGTAAGTGCTGCCGTCTTTCCGCTGGTGAACGGTATTAAAGATGACTTTCTCTTCCTCGCCGCCACGTAAGGGATTGAGCAGCTTATTAAACTGTTCGAATTCAAATTCGGGCTTGATGTCCAGCGGCGTCATTCTGCGCATTTCTGCCCTGCTGAAGCCCAGATTCTGAAGAGCGCCTTTGTTTACATATTCAAACAGCAGGGTTTGTTCATCGAAAATATATACTTCGTTCAGGCTGTTTTCGATGATGCCCGCCAGTTGAAGGTTCTCTTTTTCGGTCATTACCCAGTGGGTAACATCCTGTACCACGCCACGGCGCTTAGGTGTTTTTCCGCCATCTGCCACCGAGGTGGAATAGCCCTCCATTTGCAGGATCTTTTCCGTGCCGTTGGCAGTCAGCACTTTCATTTGCAAGCTCAGCCGGGAGCTGCCCTGGCCAAGAATCCATTGCCTAACCATTTCGCGATCGCCGGCATCGATAATACGGTCAAGTGCCCAGTCAAGGTCGAGTACTGAACTTCCATCAGGCAGTTCGAAAATGGATAAAATTCCTCTTGACCAGATCAGTTGGTTTTGCTCGGGATACCATTCAAAATACCCGCCCTGCAATAATTGTTCGGCCCTTTCCTGGCGCTCGATATTCTGGAGCAGCATGGCTCTTTTCATGGCCAGGCGACGTTCGGTGGAACGGAAATAAAGCCAAACCATCAGGAGGATACAAACTGATACCAGGAAGAGTAACAGAAAGCCGGTAAGGTTTCTGGCGCGAATGATTTTCGCTTCGTTCAGCAAGTGCACAAAATGATCTGCCGCTTCCTGTTTCAGGGTTTGAACCGTTTTGTTGATATTGTTCCTGAATGCGCGGAAATCGGGTTCCTCGTAAATTTGAGTGGCAGCCGCAATTCCCTTCTCCTTATAAGTTGATTCAATTCGTGTGAGTTCAAATTTCCCCCGCTCTACCATTTCTTCCAGCAATGAATAGGAAACCTGATCGGGATAATCCTTTCTGAGTTGGGAGAGTACGCTATCGGCCTGATCCATGGATTGATGGGCGGCCTGCATAGAGGGTTCTGATCCCGTCAGCACATAGTCCCTGGCTTCCATTCCGGCCCGGTTGATAAAGGCCTGTAACTGGTAGATTCTTTCCTTTCGTTCTTCTTCCCGGTAAATGGTGTAGTTGATCTCGATTTGCTCGCGGTACCCAAAATAGAATACGATGAAAGATGAACCAATCATTACGGCTGCAATCAGCAGCATCAGGTAAGTGCGGGTATGTGTGGTTATACTTTGCACGGTTCTTATTTTGGCAGTGTGAAATAAAAGGTACTGCCTTCCCCTACGGTTGATTCAACCCAGATCTTTCCGCCCTGCCAGTCGATGATTTTCTTAGCGATAGCCAATCCCATTCCGGTGCCGGGGATATCGGGCGTGTAATGGAGCCGTTGGAATATTACGAATATTTTCTCCCGGAATTCCTCCGCGATGCCGATACCATTATCTTTCACGGAAAACCGCCAGTTTTCCTCGGTTTCTTCGCAGCCAACATGGATTTCGGGTACCACATCCGGACGTCCGTATTTCAGCGCATTACTAATCAGGTTTTGAAAGACCTGTTGCAACGGTAGTTTGTATGTTAACAGTGTGGGCAGTTTGTCGGCGGTAAGAACAGCCGATTTTTCTTCCAGTTGGGTTTTCAGCAACTGCCTGATATCGGCGATGGTTTGGTTGCAATCCACTTCCTCTCTGGTGGTATTCATTCTGCCCACTCTGGAGTATTCGAGCAGATCCAAAATGATGCCTCTCATACGTTTGGCCCCATCCACCGCGAAGTAGATGTACTGGTTGGCTTTTTCGTCGAGTTGCGGACCGTATTTCTTTTCCAGCATGGTGAGGAAGCCCGTGATCATACGAAGGGGCTCCTGCAGGTCGTGGGATGCTACAAAGGCAAACTGTTCGAGCTCCGCGTTAGAGCTGGCCAGTTCGTGGTTGATCCGCTTCAGTTCGTTATTGAGATTCTTCAGCGATTCTTCGTAGGCTTTACGATGACTGATATCGGTCATGGCGCCCACCATCCTTACGGGCTCTCCTTTCGGATTTCGGATGATGGTTCCTTTGTTGGATACATAGGCATAAGTACCGTCGAGCCGCTCAAAGCGGAACTCCGTCTCGAATACCTGCTTGTTGGGATCCGAATAAGCCTGGCCTATATCGGAACGGACTTTTACAAAATCATCGGGATGGATTTTCTGTTCCCAGATGCTGGCATCCGTACCTTCCGGCGTAACTGCATAACCGAAGATTTTCCGGAGCCCATCGTTCCAGGTAACACGGCTGCGAACCAGGTCCCAGTCCCAGATGGCATCATGGGTAGCGGAAGACACTCTTTCGTACCGGTCGTTGGCTTCTTCGAGTTGCAACTGTACCAGTTTCTTGTCGTGGATATCCTGGATACTTCCATAGATCCGTGCGCAACGGCCGCGATGGAAGGATGCCTGGCCGATGATCCGCACCCATCTTGTTTCGGCTTTTGCAGTGCGGATTTCGATCTCAATGTCCCAGGGCTTTTTATCGAAGATGGCTTCCTGCAAGAGTTTGCGGATGATATGCCGGCTGCTTTCCTTCACAAACTCCAGCTTGTTGTTGAGCCGGAGTTCCTGTCCATCTTTCAGTTCCAGGATCTGGCGGGTGATTTTGGAACAGAAGATATGTTTGTCGGCCATATTGATTTCCCAACTGCCGACCCTTGCGAGTTTGGACGTGTTATCAATCAGCTCTTCGAGTTCCTTGATTTCAGTGATATCGCGGCCATAGGCGAATGCCAGGTTTTCTTCTCCGAAGGTATCGGATGAATTCCAGGAGATCCAGCGATGTTCACCGGTTTTGGTGATGAAGCGGTTCACAAAATTGGAAACATTTCGTGAGCCATTCATCGTTTGGCTGAATTCGGTTTTAGAGGGATTCAGATCATCGGCGTGCAGGAAATAATGGAAGGGATGGGTGGTGAGCTCGCGGCCTGTATATCCCATCAGCTTGCAGAAGGCGGGGTTCACCCGGGTAAAATAGCCGGTAGGGGAAACGATGGCCAGGATATCCGGGGCACTTTCAAAAACAAGTCGCATTTCCTCTTCCTGCTTTTTCCGCTTGATATCGGCACCCAGCGTGTCCTGCAGTTTTTCCAGAATATGGAGATTGAATGCTTCGTCCTGTAAATTCTGGCGACTGCCTACCACCATGGCACCAATCACAATGTTTTTATGACGTATCGGGAGGCAGGCCAGCATTTTTAATCCGGCATTGATTGCTGCGGATTCATGATAGGGATCCTGGTAAAAGGCTGTTGAGTCCCAGAGCTCAGAAGATCCCGATTTCCAAACCTTGCCGGCCAATCCTTCGCCAAATCGGATGGAGGCCGGATGTGCAATAGCTGCATAGGCTTTCTGAGTTTGCTCCGAACGGGCGTGGAATGCCACCTGGCGCATGAGTTCCTGATTGGTAGTAATGAGCCATAAGGAGGCGATTTCAAAACTTGCGAAGGAACCCAGATATTCCACCACCTTGTTCATGATGGTTTCCAGTGGTTCTTCCATTTTGAACAACCAGTTGATTTCGTCTTCCACCAGTTGTTGCAGTTCGTTCAGTTTGGATTCATTGATATCGCGCAGGGAACCGATCATGCGAACAGGTTTTCCCTCTGCATTTCGTATCAGATAACCCGTTTCTTCCACATATACATATTCGCCATCGGCCCGCAGGAAGCGGTATTCATTGGTCCAGCTATATTGCGAATTGTCGGCCAGGAATTCATTCCATCGCCCGCGGTTCTTATCAAGGTCTGCTGGATGTGTGAGGCGGGTTTTGTCGGCAAAATGGGTTTGATGATGGTTGGTTTCGTGTCCGAATACGCGGAAGAATCCATCGCCCCAGTACAACTGGTCGTTTAAAATATCCCAGTCGTATAACGCATCTTTTCCGGCTTTATAGATAAGCTGGTAGCGTTCATTGCGTTCCTTCAGGTTTTGCTGCGCTTCGATCAGACCCGTTATATCCGTGGCATTTACGAGGATGCCACCCGAATTTTCCAAGGCACCGATATTGGTACACATGGTCTGCAGCCAGCACCACTCTCCGTTCTTCTTTCTGAAGCGATAGGGGGGAATCTGTACACTCAATTCCTTTTGTAGCCGATCAAAGGCCTCTCGGGTTCTTGGAAGATCATCCGGATAAACAAAATCGAAAGCAACCTGACCGATGAGGTCTTCCGGTTTATAACCGAGTTCGGTGGTGATAGCCGGACTTATAAACTGGAACTGCCCTTCGCGATCGCACATGGCACAGAGGTCATGCGTCTGACAGAGTAACTGACCATAATCGGGTTCGAAAATAGTATTAGCCGGTGCCTTATAGGTAAGCAGGAAAACCTGGGTATCCGTTTCATTCTTCCCGAGGTATTTGATCCCGGCTTCCCAACCCGAATGATGTTTACAGGGTGCCGGACCCTTCCATGAAGGATAATTGTTGCCGTCGGCAGATTCGGCCTGCCGGATCAGCTCCTCACAGGTTGCCTGCAATTCGGCGGGTTCAAACAGGCCCGACAGGTCCCTGCCGCCGTTCAGAAATATCGGATTTGCAGAGGCGATCTTTATCGGCTGTCCTTCCGGCCAGTTTAAAATGGCAGCCGGAAACGGTATTTCATCTAAAAGGGTCGCGAGCATGAATTTGCAATCTACAATAAGCTAAATAATACGTGGATATTCAATTAAAATTGGAACTCTGTCGATAGTGTTTCTAAGGGGAAATCCTTAAGATTTTTCATCTGATCCGGTTTGCGGATTTTCATCCTTATTATCAGGGTGAAAATAGTTCCATACCACCCTGGCTCTTGCCTTTCCGATTTCCTGGCTGATTTCCTCAAAACTTCTCTCTTTTACACCCTGAACACTCCGGAATGCCCTCAGTAACTGAGTCGCCGTAGTCTTTCCGATTCCGGGAATCGTTTCCAACTCATTCTTAAACGTTCCCTTGCTTCTTTGATTGCGATGGAAGGTAATACCAAAGCGGTGAACCTCATCGCGGATGCGGCGGATCAGTTTTAGCGATTCGCTGTTATAGGGCAGGCG
>DATCJQ010000050.1:0-5771 GCA_036562745.1 Flavihumibacter sp. | reverse complement strand
ATCCAATATTAGGCAAATTATATGAACTAGCCGGTTCCACATTGTCATCTGTAGCAATAAATTTATTATTTAGCACCTCTACAGAATCAATTTTTTTCCCAATTAACCCATGATAAATTAAATCGTTCACTTCTTTCACCCCATTTTTTTATTAATCTATAATTTTACTCACAAACTCAATTACAATTTGAGTTCCCGAGATTTGAGATCTCACAATTTTTTTGGTTATGATGAAATAGAATTAATCATATGACATTTAAGGATATTTTTTATCTTATTATATATCTGTTTCTGTCACGAAATTCTTATTTTTATTATTCTCTATTAACGATGGAAAAATAACTGTAATTAGGATGATATTTTTGAAGTGAATTTCAATGTAAAAAAATAAGGGATAAGGTTAAATACCTTATCCCTTATTTTTATTCTTCTCGCAGGAAATCTCCATCCTCATCATAAATTAAGGTTCTTGTGACTGTTTTTGTCACAGTCATACCGTCTTCTGCATAGAAGGTTATGGTTCTTGTTGTATAATTCGGAGACGACCCACCGCTAAGTTCGGTTTTTCGTGCTAATGTATTATTTGGTCTGTAATATTCAACGATCGTGAAAATTCCATTCTCGTCTTTACCTGACCTAGAAGGAATTTCAATAATCTTCTGTTCCATCAACAGATCAGCATACTCTTTTGATCTGTTTTCAACTTCATCTGCAATAGCCTGGGCTTGAACAGCAATCGCCTGAGATGTTCTCTCAGGAGTCATATACTTATTATTTGCAGTTCCCTCTTCGGCTTCAGTTTTAGATGCAATACCATAGTTCTCAACGTTTCCGAGACCTACATCTCCCTTTACGAGAGTCACTGCACCCGTCTTACCAGCAACCGACTTCACAGGCGACAAAGCTGCAATTGCCTGGGAAGTTCTTTGTGGTGTCATGTACTTGTTACTTGCAGTTCCGGCTTCGGCTTCAGTTTTAGATGCAATACCATAGTTTTCAACATTACCAAGACCTACATCACTTTTATCAGTTCCATGTGGATTTTTAGCATCAATATGCTCTTGTACATTAAGACCGTTTGAATCTATAATATTGGACGCTTTAGTAATTGGATGAAGCTCAACCCATCCGACACCAGGTACGTATTGTTTCTGTAGTATATTTTTTGCCATTTAAAATACCTCCGTTCTTTATATTTTGTTAATTCTCCTTATAAATACAGATAGAATAAATATTTATTACATTTTTGTTTTCCATTTAAATTTTGGTAAATATAGTTGTCTGTCTATATTATAATAGAAACTTGGCGGTCGGATGGACTTTTTAATCCATCCGACCCCAAAAAGTGTTTTTTCATTTAATTTATAGACTATTCACAAATAGATTAAATTAAATTTCCTGATACCAGAAATCAGCATTTGTAGGTTCAGTACCAGAAACCACAATAGATGCAAGGTTAACAGGTTTACCATCTACTTCATTCCAATTAACATAACCCCAGGAAAGGCTTCCAGCAGTAGCCCCTGCTTTCAGCACTTTATTGTTGTTGCTGGTTCCAGTTGGAGGCACATGGAGATTACCATCGCCAGTCGGATGTACGTACTTATTGGCGCCAGCTTCGATTCCATCGAGTTTTGCTTTATCAGCGGACGACATCAAGCCGTTATTGCTGGTAGTAGCTACCGTTTTGTCTGCTTTTGCATTCCATGCAGCTTTTTCTGCATCAGTTACAAAACGGTGAGTCGAATCTTGAGTGATATCCGAAGCGACATGTTGATGCTCTTTAGGAGCAGCAAACGCATCAATTGCTTGCTTAACTCTCGCAGGGGTCATGTATTTATTATTTGCTGTTCCGGCTTCAGCATCAGCTTGAGAAGCGATACCGTAGTTTTCAACATTATCAAGACCAACGTCACCTTTAACCAGTGTAACTGCACCGGTTTTACCTGCAACAGATTGTACAGGGGAAGTCGGAGTCAAAAGTCCGTTGCCATAAGTGACGGAATACCAGTTGTTATCCGCCGGAGTTGAACGAATCGTCCAGTTTATACCATCGGGAGAAGTCATGACGCGATTCCTACGCCGTACTCTCCAAGGCTCGTAAAGTCCATCGGAACTTTTCCACCCCTTCCAGCGACGGTAACGTAATCGTACTTTACGAGTACTTTAACACTATTATCGTATAAAATTTCCCTTTTGTCACTACGAAGTCAACAAAAAGACCCCGCATTAAGCAGGGTCTAATTACACGTCTCTGCGCCTAATTAGGGTGTGTACGGCTCGCTCGTAATCTGCTCATATTCTTCTGCCGTCATAGCGTCTAATTGTACCACACTGTGCAGATTATGAGGCCCCGCCTATTCGGCGGAGCCTTACGCTTCATAATCAAATCCGGTGATTTGTTTATATTGCTCGGCTTGGCCGCCGATGCGATCTGTATAATGAGTCCTCTCTCGTCATCACGATTTCACTCCCATGAAACATACCGTAAACCCGTTGTAAAGCTATTGGTGCTGATATTGGTAAACAACGCTTTAGGATTTGCTGAAGACGGGTTACCAATCTGTAGTTGAATACGGCCAGTGCTACTATTATAAATGGCGCTGATTTGTATTTCTGCATTAACGGTCGGGTCGACAATGTACAAACCATAGCCGAAGGTTAGGTTTGTCGGATATCCGACCGTGATGCTGTTAAACGGTGATCCTTTATATTCAATGTTCCCGATTTTGAACGTAACGGGTATTTGGAACGACCCTAAAAAGTTTGTCTTAGGCGGTATGTAATCCGCTTGATAGATAATCGACGAAACATTGTCACCGGAGCCGGATCGGTTAAATGTCAGGGTTGTACTACCTGTGGAAATCGGCGCATACGTACCGGTTATTCCGAACATCGTAACCCCAGACTTGATATTGGCCGGCGCGAAATTACCATCATCCGTATAGACCCTTACAGTCCCGTCATGGTATCCTGCTTCCGGTGTCACATACAGACGCCCAGGTTGGCCTGTACGCGGTGCGCCATAATCATTTGTTTTGACTGGCATCGTGCCGGTTACCTTCGAGCCGTTAACATACGCCGTCCGGCCAGACAAGATTTGTGCGGCTGTTGCGGTTGCGTCGCTTGTGAATGTTCCAGATACGCCGCCGACCGTCGTACCAGCCTTGATATTGGCCGCCGTCAAGTTGGTGATATTGGCCGTGACTGTGCCGCTGCCATTGTGATAACCTGCCGGGATTGTGTACGACGCCCCCTGCGTGGTCAAGGTTTGACTGACGGCTCCATTGTTGATCATGCTGCCGGTTACCTTCGAGCCGTTAACATACGCCGTCCGGCCAGACAAGATTTGACCAGCCGTGGCTGTCGCGTCGCTAGTGAACGTACCATCAACGCCGCCTACCGTCGCACCGGCTCGGATATTTCCTGCGGACAGATTCACGATGTCGGTCGTGACCGTGCCGGTGCCGTCGTGGTATCCCTCCGGGATCGTGTATTCTTCGCCTTGTGATGTCAGCGTTTGGGAAACCGATCCGTTATTGGGCATCGTGCCGGTGCGCTTTACTCCGCCCTGATAAAACGTCTTACCGGTCAAAACATCCCCAACAGCCGCGTTCGCGTCCTTGGAGATGTCCCGAATTTTGCTTGACAACTGCGCAAACGTGTCGCCTCCTGAAGCAGACTGTCCCATGTCAGTGATGGCGGAAGCGATCTGATTTTTCCCATCACTGACAGATTGAAAAAGTTCATCCATTCCATCCTGGACGTTGGTAGAAGTGAAATTCGGTGAACTAAGCGAAACTTCCGAAGCATCCGGCGCGGGTGCAAGTGCAGCAATCGCCTGCGCTGTTTTAAGCGGCGTCATGTACGCGGTATCGGACGTTCCGGCTTCTGCTTCTTCCTGTGTTGCTATTCCATAGTTTTGGACGTTTCCGAGTCCCACGTCACCTTTAACCAGTGTAACTGCACCGGTTTTACCTGCAACAGATTGTACAGGGGAAGTCGGAGTCAAAAGTTCTTGCCAGTTGCCAACTACGGATGCAGGTTCTGCTCTCAAAATGAATGTTTTGTTGATATCCGATCGTACCGCGATATCACCAACTTCCGCAGTAAGACCCAGCATTTCTCCTTCGCTTCCGACAACGAAAGTATCCGAAATAGCAATTGCAGGAAGGACATTAACATCAAGTTTACCATTGCTATCCAATACAGGCACATTACCAGCAGAAGTACCGATATCTCTGGAAGCTGCTGTACCTGCATCGGAAATCTTACTAAGAGCCAATGTAGGAATATCTGCAGATGTCAGAGCACCCCATGTTGCGGTTCCTGACGAACCGCCATATTTAAGTACCTGGTTAGGCGCACCGCCAGAAGGAATATGTTTATTACCAGCACTAGTTGGATGAACGTATTTGTTGGCTCCTTCCTCAATGCCCGCAAGTTTATTCTTTTCTTCTGTAGTATAATCTTCAGTAGAAAGACCTTTACCTTCTTCTTTATCAACCTTTCCGGCAAGTTGCTCATCAAGACCTTCTACTAATTCCGCTTTTGTTTTTGGGTATAAATTATCCCATTCACTACCATTCTTGTGACGAATCTGAATGTTTTTACTGCTCATTTCTCATCTTACCCCCTTTCTTTTACTGTTTTTCTATTCGCCGTCTCTGTTATTGGAATCAAACCAAAATTCGGTTGTTCCGTCGAGACTAACATTACCTATAATTATTATAATGTTGTCACCGAAATCTGGTGACTCCCCCATATTTTTAAACCAAATCATATTCGGTTTTGGATTCGGAGGTTCTTCTTCAGATACTGGGATTACGCTAGTTGATGAAATATTGGTCATGTTTACAACTTGCCAATCATTAATATCAAATGGACCAGTCGCCCCGGATTTTTTACAAGATAAAATCTCCTTCTTCCCAGTAGAAGGATTTACCCTAATAATTAAATCATCGGCATTATAAATTTTGGTTTCATCATACCAATCTATATCGGAATCTCCGAGAGTTATAGCGATAATTTTATCCAATGTTGTTAGGTTATTTTCGCTGAAGTTTTTTAATTTTCTTAAAGTTGCCATATAAAAATCACCCGCCTTTTTATTCTAAAATAATTAATATACTATGCAGTATATTTTCCAAAACCTTACCAACGTTAGAAGGATTTTCTTCAATGTAAATACCATTTAGTGTTGCATTCATAGGCGTAGAATTAGGACTGTAATTCAATACATTAAAAATATTTGTCGATAGTTTATTTAGAGGTACAGTTTTAGTTACAGAATGAGTTTGATCATTTTCATCAACAAATTCGAATTCGAACCTGATGCTTGGAAGATCTCTTAAGATAAAAGCTTCCCCATTTACAAATTCCATACAATCAATATCCATGGATATTAAAATTTTCGATACAGGTGAATCGCCTAAAGTAAGAGGGTTGTCAAGTATATTAGATTCATATTGTACAGTATTCGGTAGTTCTATGTGATCCAATTCCAACAGACAGAGATCACCATCGATACCAATAATACTATGACTGGATTCTAAAAAATCTATATGAGTTTTAAGACGTGAAATTTTATCATATGATATAATACGACCATCCGGTCTTTTAATCAGCATTTGACCTGTCGGTTTATGAACTAATAGTTCTTCAGGCAATGCTTCTGCCTTTCTGTCTCTACTAAGAGCAGAAACAGCAAACCTATTCATATCAGCCATGACTGTATCCTCCTTTACACAGACATCCAATAATTTATTATA
>DATCJQ010000048.1:0-1806 GCA_036562745.1 Flavihumibacter sp. | reverse complement strand
GCGGAAGGATTGGCCATATGGTAGATTTTTGCCGGCCTGGATCGCAATCCCTTTATAATGATTTCTCCGTTACGGGGAGGCTTTGTAAGGAACAGAAAAAGTTTCTGGTCTTTACCGGAGATCAATCCCCAATCCTGGGCCGGCAGGGGAGTTGGGCTGGTTCCATATATCGCAGTGCCGTGTTGCTGCATCCATTCACCCATGGCAAGCAGTACATCACGTTCGAAGGGAACGAGTGAGCCATCGCCTTTGGGACCGATATTCAACAGATAGTTTCCGCCATTACTCACCACATTGGCGAATGCGGCGGTTTTCTCGGCAGCTTTATGAAGCGGATCACCTCTTTTCTGCCATGACCGATAACCCCAGGTTTCATCGAACATGGAAGCGGGTGTTTGCCAGTCGGTGCCCATCAGGAAATCAGGAGAGTTGTTATCGCCCATTACGGCGAAATCACCCATATCATTCCAGAGTCTTCCACTGATCATGCAGTCGGGCTGGTGTTTACGCACCAGTTCCGCCAGTTCGCGACTCTGTTGCGCCGTGGGTTTGCCCATATCGAACCAGATCTCGGAAATGGGACCATATTTTGTCATCAGTTCCCTCACCTGGTACAGGTTGAGCCGGTGGTGGGATGGCGGAATCGAATCGCTGTTGTGACTGGAAATCGGCAACGCGCCGGGGAAATCCCAGTCGATCAGCGAGAAATACACACCAAAATGAAGTCCATGCCGGCGACAGGCTTCGGCCAGCTCCTTCACGATATCGCGCTTATAAGGCGTGGCATCTACAATATTGAAGGTGGAATGTCTGGTGTGATACATCGCAAATCCATCGTGATGTTTGGTGGTGAACACAATGGACTTCATGCCCGCTCTTTTGGCGAGCAGCGCAACGGAATCGGGGTCCCAGGCAGTGGGATTGAACTTTTCTGCCAGCTTGCGGTAATCTTCTTTGGGGATCTTGCCATGCGCACGGATCTGTTCGCTGTAGCCGATGGTAACTTTTTCGCCATTCCACATGCCCGCGGGTACGGAGTACAATCCGAAGTGGATGAACATGGAGAACTTGCGATCACGCCAGTCCTGCACGGCTTTTTCCGAACGGGTTGACCCGGATATTGCGGTTCCCGGTTCTTTTTGGACCGGACTTTGACTCTGTGCCTTTATGCCGGAGATCAAAGTGAATACCAATGAAAACAATGCCAAGCCCATCCGGCGGGTGATGCGTGTAACAGCCATGCGTATTCGAAAATATTTGTGTGATTAGAGTTTCCAGTCGGGACGTTCGAAATGACAGGTATAACCATTTGGATTTTTCCGGAGGTAATCCTGGTGGTAGTCCTCGGCTACCCAGAAATCGCCGGCGGGCACCACTTCGGTCACGATTTTGCCGGGCCATTTGCCGGAAGCATCCATCTCCTTAATCAATTGGAAGGCGGTATTTCGCTGATCCTCGTTCAGGTAGAAGATGGCAGAACGATAGGAGGTGCCGATATCATTGCCCTGACGGTTGCGCGTGGTGGGATCATGAATCTGGAAAAAATACTCCAGCAGTTTGCGATATGATAAAACAGCCGGATCGAACTCGATTTCGATTCCTTCTGCATGGGTACCGTGATTTTTATAAGTGGCATTGGGCACATCGCCGCCGGTGTAGCCCACTTCGGTATTGATCACGCCCGGTAAATTTCTGATCAGCTCTTCCACACCCCAGAAGCAGCCTCCCGCCAGTATTGCTTTTTCAGTTGCCATATTGTTCGTTTTTATGGATTTTAACCGGAACGAATTTAGTGAATTATCCAGG
>DATCJQ010000047.1:0-3000 GCA_036562745.1 Flavihumibacter sp. | reverse complement strand
GAAATACAGGTCTTTTGCAATCTGCCATTCGCCATAGATGTTTCCGATATAACGCACGCCGGTTGAAGTTTCATCGCTTTCTTTGATGGTGGCAATCGCATTGCTTCCCACCGGTCCGCGATAATAACTTCCATCCGGGTTATAGGTGGGATAAATGGTTGAGTTACCCAATCCCACCAGCAGCACACCACCACCGGAGTTATCGTTCTGTACAATGGTGCGATAGTTTCTTGCGATGGTATTGCTGGTGCTCAGCTTGAATTTGTCAGATAACCATGTATCCAGGTTCAGACGGAAGCTGGCACGGTTAAAAGTTTGCGGACGAACAATACCATCCTGCTTATAGTAAGAGGCTCCCACATAATAAGCGGTTTTTGCATCCCCTCCGGCAACGCCCAGATCCACATTGTAAGTGGGCGCTGTGCGGAAGATATCTTTCACGCGATTATAGGTTTGCAGGGAAGAAGGATTCGGATAGGGGATAGCGTTAGGATCCTTGCCATCGTTAATCCATGCTTCGTTCAGCAGTTCCGCCGTTTGTTGTGCATTTACCAGCTCAGGTAATTTGGTTGCCTTGGAAGAACCATAGTAGGAGTTAAGTGTGATTTTCGGCTTCTGGCTGTTGGTACCACGTTTGGTAGTAATGATAACCACCCCGTTGGCACCGCGGCTTCCATAAATAGCCGTGCTGTTCGCGTCTTTCAACACTTCGATGGATTCGATATCAGAAGGGTTCAGATCACCCAGCGGGTTGGCGATCTGTTGTTCAGTACCATATCCTGCCGGTCCGAGCGGAGTGGTGTTCACGAACACTCCGTCGATAATATAAAGCGGTTGTGATGCCGGTGATCCCGCAGAGAAAGAAGAGGTACCACGCACTCTCACGGTTACGCCACCACCCGGAGTACCACTCTGGCTGGAAATCTGCACACCGGCAGCCTTGCCCTGGAGCAGTTGATCGGGACTGGCCATCGGAACGTTTTTAATTTGCTCCGATCCCACTTTCACTACCGATCCGGTAAGGTTGGCCTTGCTTTTCTTGCCATAACCAACCACCACCACTTCTTCCGCTTCGCTGGCTTTTACATCAAAACGAATTATAATATTATTATCGCCCGAGTTTACCACCACTTCCTTCTCTCCAAATCCAATACTGGTTACAATGAGTCGCCCGCTGGCTGCAGGCAGTTGAATCGTAAAATTTCCGTCGGCATCGGTTGATGTTCCAACAGAGGACCCCTTCACCGTCACAGATGCTCCGGCTATCGGGGAACCGTCGGCGGCACTAAGAATGCGTCCCTTTAGTGTACGCTGTTGTGCCCAGATGGATAGCACCATGCAGAGCATCAATGTAGCAGTTGCCACAATTTTCTTGACACATGAATTACACATAGCAGTTTGATTTTAGGTACTTAAATGACATATCGAAATTACTTGTATCACCCCGTCGACCGGGAGTTCGCAGGTCTTTTCCACCGAGAACGTTACCGGAAAAAAAGAACCATCGCAGCAGCGTTTACAACACCACCGGAAACTGAGCGATACGAAGTGTGGTACATCCAAATGGGATTAATGTGATTTCCTGTTCAGGAGCATCTTTGAGATACTTAATTCCGCTGTATAAAACCGGACCGGCTGATTCGTTGTAGAGTTTCCACTCCGGAATCTGTTTACCCCTGGTTGTAATTTGTACCGGTGCATTTTCAAGATTCCAGGGATTATCTCCCACAGCTTTCAACTTTTTGAATACGAAGGATTGCTCGACGTTTTTCACCGCCTGATCGGAGAGCCCGAAATTCCAGGGCGTGGTCGGATGCACTTCGCGGTAATCACCATATTTATCGTTGTTCTTAACGGTCTTCCATTCTTCACCAATTTTCAAACCATACAGTAGCGGTCCGCGTTCCACAGCTGCAGTCTGGTTAAACCAGCGGGTAATTTTGGTTTCCATCGGAAGCTCCAGTGTTACAACATCCTTATCTTTCCATTTACGAACCAGTTGCACAATCTGATTACCGGTGGGACTCATCCATCTTTCGCCATTGATATAAATTTTTGCTTCCTTACACCAGGCCGGAATGCGCAGGTGGAAGGGGAAGATGGCTTCACCCTTAAGACGCAGGGTGAATTTGATACGATCATCAAAAGGATATTCGGTTTCCTCCACCACTTTCAGATCGGTTCCGTTCGCAACTTTAATATTCACTTCTGATGGAGCATACTGCAGGGCAGCCACTCCGTTATCAGCGGTCGCATGCCAGAGGTTTTGAACAAATTTGGGCCAGCCCTGGTGCATATTGGTGGTGCAACACGGGAAACCGGTGAGCAAGCCAAAGCACTGATCGGTACCATCGTAATTGGTAACAAAATTGCGATGATGACGGCTTACCATTACCTGGTTCACCTGATGGTAATACTGACGTGTTGCGAAATCATCACTGATTTGCGTGGGCAGGGCATTATAGGTAATCTTTTCCAGATGATCCATTTGTGATACATCGCCGGTAATGGTCATCATGTTTTCCAGCGAATACATGAGCTCTACCGTAGAGCAGAGTTCGGAACCCAGGTTGGGGTCGCCGCCGCGGGTTAATTCATCCGCCCCATACATGCCCTGCGCCTGTCCCTGGTAGGTTTTGATATCGGCAAACGCTTTCTTCACCGCATCCAGGTATTGTTGCTGGGGATTTTGCTGATAATAAATCACCGGCTCCTTGATACCCTGTGCCAGGTTTACGCCATGGAACTTGAAAGTGGTAGCCAGGTAATTTGTATTAAGAAAAGTTCCTGTCCAGTCAAATGCCTGCTTATGAATGATCTCTCCGAGTTCAAGCAGGAATTTCTCACCGGTAATATTATACAGCCAGTAAACCACCAGCAGGTTATCACCCGCGCGCTGTGATCCCCACCAGGAATAATGTCCAAGCGGTGTAGCGGGCAGGTTTTTCAACTGGTAGCGGGCATATTTCAACATCAGATCGATTACACGCTGGTCCTTTG
>DATCJQ010000038.1:0-6215 GCA_036562745.1 Flavihumibacter sp. | reverse complement strand
GCTGGATTCTCCCCTGAACCGATTTATGTTTTTCCAGGCCGTTATAAAAACTTCCTGCGTGATATCCTCCGCATCCTGCGACTGTTGCACCAGCCCCAGTGCAGTATTATATATCCTGTCTTTCCAATCTTCTACCAGCTGGTAGAAAGCCGTTTCCTCTCCGTTTCGGAGCCGCTCTATAAATTGGGGGTCGGTCACACTCTGTTGATTGAAAGCCTGATTGAACCCTCAATTTACAGATTAATTCATTGGTCCAAAACCTCCGCCGGGCATACCACCCATCGGCGGCATTCCACCCGGACCGCCCGGACCGCCCGGACCGCCCGGGCCACCCGGACCGAAAGCCGGACGACGTTCTGGCGTTGAGGGCTTGCCAAAATTCTTGATCCGATAGGTGAAGGTCAGCATGAAATACTGGGTTAGCACCTGAGTCTGGTTGTCTTCAATATAGTTGGCCGCAATGGTACGACTGATACTTCTGTTCTGTTTCAGCAGATCGAATACGGATAAACGCAGTTCGCCTTTTTGTTCCTTCAGGAATTTCTTGCCCACACCCATATTCCATAACCAGAAATTCTGGTTGAAGGAAGCGGTCAAACCACGGTATAACTGGTTGTTGAGATCGGTGTTAAACAACCATCCGTTTTTGCTCAGCAGGTTAAGACCCAGACCCGCAGATTGACTGAAATAGTTGTTGTTGAGCGATTGCTGGAAGCTGTTCTTAACCGTGCTGTAATTCGCGTTATAGTTGATGTTGAAATCGACATACTCGCTGATATTACTTGCCAGTACCACACCGCCATTCCAGGTTACGTTCCGGGCAATATTTGAAACATTATTGATGATGCCCGGCGTACGCGTAAACATATGTCCGGCATTCAGGGTCAGGTTGGTTTTGATCGCCCTGAAGGGGAATGAATAGGTGAACATGGTATTGGTAGACCAGTATCCGTTCAGGTTAACCGGCTTCGATAGCTGCGCACCTTCTCTTAGGGTAACCGTTGGCGTTAGTACCGAGTCGGAGAAGGCTGTGTAGGTTGCATTCGTGATATAGTTATCAGCCTGGTTCACGAAAAAGTTGATGAAGAAACTGTTCCCTTTGCGGCTATTGGTATACGTATACCGGCCGCCAATGCGGTTGCTGACAGACTGCTCCAGTTCGGGGTTACCGGTGTTCAGGTACAAGGGATTCGTGTTGTTGATCACGTTCTGCAGCTGGTTAACCGAAGGGTTGTTGGTGCTGGTGCGATAGAAGATCCGGATATTGCTCTTATCGCTCAGTTTCTTGCGGAAGAACGCATTGGGAAGCAGATTTGCAAATGTTTTCTTCAGGTTGCCCGATATCGGATAAGTCTGACTGTTATCAAGGGTGGTGTGCTGCGCATCCAGCCCGATATTCAGGTTCATGTCGCGATCACCCACCCGATAGGTAATCCCACCGCGGTGTGTGGTAACCTCATTCACAAATACGTTCGACAAACTGGTATCGAGGATACTGTATTTGTCGGTGATATTGTCATAAATCCAGGTGCGCTGATCGGCATCACTTTTATTGAAGGACGGGTTATAGCTAAATTGCAATTGTGATTTCTTGCCCAGCGGTTCGGTATAGGCAATATTGGCTGAAAGCGAATAGCTCTTGGTTTCCGAAATCTGCTGCTGGAGCAGCGAATCATTAATCGGTATTCCCCCCTTGTAGAAAGTGGAAATAGCCGCTACGTCTTTCTCGCTGTCGCGATTATTGATTCCGGTGGTAATACCAACCGAAATCGAACGGCCTCTTTTGGCAAAAGCGTGGCGGTACAGGATCGTGTTATTGAAATTGTAACCATTACCGTTCGTGCGGTTGCTGTTATTGGTCTGGCTGATCAGCGACTGATCCTGCTGGCGCTGAACGCCGAATTCATTGCTTTCGATATCGTTTTTCTGATAACTGAAGCTCGGCATGATCAGCAGGGTGTTGGCCGAGTCAATTTTATATTCCATCCGCATATTGATGCGGTGGTTGGTGTTCTTGTTGTCAGCACGCGATGTTTCATTGTAGAAAGTGCTGGAATCGGGACCAATAAACTGCTCGCGGTTGGAGCTTGAATTTCTTTCGTTATTCGCGTTGTTAAAGAAATAGCTTCCGCTTACATTGAAGTTTTTTCCCCAGAGATCGCTGAAGTTCACACCCACCGCATTGGTTTTGGTGATACCGTTGGACCCCTGTACCTGGAAGTTTCCGGCTCCACCGCCGAAGCCGCCACCGCGACCGGCTCCACCGCCCCGTCCGCTGCCACCGGAAGTGAGGCCAAGCAGATCAGAGCTGGAGAAATTTTGCTGATTGATATTGTTGAACAGGCCAACCACGGAGATACGACGCTCCTTATTGAAGAAGTTTACCGAACCACCGGCCTGGTAACGATCATCGGTACCATATCCTGCGTACACGCGACCAAATTGTCCGGCCCGGCGATCCTCACGGGTTACGATATTGATTGCTTTATATCCTTGTCCGTCGTCAAAGCCGGTTAACTGGGCCTGATCGCTCAGACGGTCGAATACCTGGATCTTGTCCACTACATCCGCCGGAAGGTTCCGAAGGGCTGCGGTGGCATCTTCACCAAAGAATTCGCGGCCGTCCACGGTCACTTTCCGAACCTGTTCACCCTGGGCTTTCACCTGACCGTTTTCGATCACCACACCCGGCATTTTTTTAACCAGATCTTCCACATTGGCATCGGGGTTCACTTTAAACTGGCTGGCATTGAACTGCACGGTATCACCTTTCTGTTGCGCCGGTGGGGTAGTGGCTTTTACCACCACTTCTTCCAGTGCTTTTTCGCCCTTGGCCAGGCGGATGGTACCCAAATTAACCGGCGATCCGCTGATGGTGATCACTTTTTCAAAATCGGCAAATCCAATAAAAGAGATATGTACCTTATAGGAGCCATCGGGAATTTCTGCTATGCTGAACGCTCCATTCTTATCGGTGATGGCATTCCGGCTAAATGAGCTGTTCCGAATGTTTACGGTTGCGCCCGCGAGGGGCGATTTCGCAGTGCTGTCTTCAATTTTACCTGTTACACGGTTTTGGGCGTTAGCAGTAACACTCCATCCAACGATCAACAATAGGCCTAATAAATACTTCATAAGTTCGCGGTCTGTGGAGAATTAGACGCCGCTTCCCGGAAAATCCTACGCTTATATGAAGGTTTTTCTCAATCTACCCGTTCAGCTTGTCGTACAGATGGCGCTGCGAGCTGTAAATACCGGTCTTTCCGCTGAAATAATAAGCTGTGAAACAGACAATTGCATAGTGTAGCAGGTATTCACCGCCGAACAGTTCGGCTCCCATGATGGTGCAGGCGATGGGGGTATTGGTGGCCGCCCCAAATAAGGCGATGAAACCCAGGCCGGCGAAAAGATCCACCGGCACACCCAGCAGCACGGCGAGGGTATGTCCCAGTGTGGCGCCCATAAAGAACAGAGGAGTCACCTCACCGCCCTTGAAGCCCATGCCAATCGTGATCGCCGTAAACAGCAGTTTCCAGGCCCAGCTGAAGGTGTGGGCACCGCCCTCGGTAAAGGCGGAGCTGATAGTTACCACGGAGGGGTCAGCATTCCAAACCCCCAGTCCCAGGTAATCGCTGTTACCCGGAATAAAACTCAGCGCCACCACCAGTACGCCGCCGGTCATGGGAATCATCCATCCATGCCGGAAAATCAGTTTTGCCGTGGTTTTGATCTGGTTGGTCAGGGTGGTGAAGAGGGCTGACACCATGCCGCAGGCCATTCCCAAAATGATCAGCTTCACCAGCAGCACCAGATTGGGCAACCAGGATGTGATATCGGTAAACTGCCGGTGCACCAGCCGGATCTGATAACTGACATGTCCCACACCCCAGAACTGGCAGGTGATATCGGCCAGAAAACTTGCGATCAGGCAGGGCAGGAGCGCACGATGCGTAATCTGTCCGAGGATCAGCACTTCAAGCGCAAAGATGGCACCTGTCAGCGGGGTTCCGAACACGGCACCAAATCCGGCAGCCATTCCGCAGATCAGCAGCATGCGACGGTCTTCACTGGAAAACCGGAATGGACGGGCAAACCCTTCAGCCAGACTTCCGCCGATTTGCACCGCTGTACCTTCACGCCCGGCTGAGCCGCCAAACAAATGAGTGATGAGGGTGGCAACCAATACCAGTGGAGCCATCCGCCTGGGCACGCCACCTGCCGGTTCGTGAATCTCGTCGAGAATAAGATTGTTGCCTTTCTCGGTTCCCTTTCCCGCCAGGTCATAGAGAAAATATATCAGCACGCCGGCAGCAGGTAAAAAAGCCAGGAGCCAGGGATATTTGAGACGGGTATTCGTAACATAGTCGAGCGACCAGAGAAAAAATGCAACCAGACTTCCGATAAGCAGTGCTAACGGAACCACGATCGCAGTCCACCTGATCAGGTATTTTGTCGTTTTGATTTGATCGCTTAGCCTGAAGCCTGTGTTCATACCCCTTCTTCCTTCGTTATTAACGTGCCGAATATAGCCCATTTCTGCCCTATATTTGGCATTCGCCCAAGCGGCGTCTGATATACCATGATTTTACCACCCTATCTCCAAAAAGGTGATACCATCGGGATGGTTTGTCCCGCCGGTTTCATGCCCCCCGAAAAATGGAAGCGCTGTGTAACTGAACTCGAGTCCTGGGGATTTAAGGTTCGGCTGGGCGCCACCATGAACAGCAGTTCCACCACCTATTTCTCCGGAACCGATCGCGAGCGGCGTAACGATTTACAAAAGATGCTCGACGATAAGCAGATCAAAGCCATTCTATGCGGACGAGGCGGCTATGGTATGGGACGTATCATCGATCAGCTCAATTTCAAATCCTTTCTGAAAAATCCCAAGTGGATTGTTGGCTACAGCGATATCACGGTGCTGCATGCACATCTCAATCGCCGGCATAAAGTGGCCAGTTTGCATGCACCCATGGCGGGAGCGTTCAACGAAATGGAGCGCGGTCGTATTTATATCGATTCGCTCCGCGCGGCGCTTACAGGAGAGAAAGCGGTATATCGTACGGAAGGCCATCCCTTTAATGTTGGCGGGAAGGCACGTGGCCGGCTGATCGGCGGAAACCTTTGTCTTATTGCGCATCTGATCGGTACACCCTCGGCTTATAAGACAAAGTGCAAAATTCTTTTTCTGGAAGATGTGGGCGAGCAACTCTACAATATCGACCGGATGTTTTACCAGTTGAAAAGATCCGGGGCGTTGGATGGCCTGGCGGGACTGATCATCGGCGGTTTTACCGATTGCAGGGATACTGATCGGCCCTTTGGGCAGAACGCTTACGAAATCATACGCGATATTCTTAAGGGGATGGATTATCCTGTTTGTTACAACTTCCCCGTAAGCCACGATCCCGAGAATCTGGCGCTCAAAATCGGTGCGCGGTATCAACTGCAGGTTGATAAGTCGCAGGTGCTGTTGCAGGAATTGATCTGAACTAATTGCAGGAAGTTCCCAGCCTGGAATTGATCTTCATTAACTGAATCTGGTAGTCGTTCACCCCGGCCCCATCATTCAGTGATTTGAGTTGAACGGTAGCACGCACAACCACGGTGCCCAAATCTTCTGATTTGTCCTTCTGGAGATATTTCTCAGCCTCTTTTGCACCCTTGTCCTGTATCACCTGCCAGGGCTCATCCTGCCGGCAGGGTTTGAACTTCACCTGCTTGTTCTCGATCGATAATTCGCCGTCGGCCAGGAATACCTGGTCGAGCAGGTTCTTTGGCATCGGCACTTCCTCCAGGGTATAGTCCAGTCCGTTTACAATTTCTTCCCCTTTTTTGTCGAGCTTTTTCAGTTGTCCCGACAGTATTTCAAACCGGTCGGCACTATCCTCGCCCCCGAAGAGAAAAAGGTGATCGCCTTCCCTTTTGTAACGTCCCATGCGTCCAAAGGGAACCGGGTTTTCGGAAAGATATAACTCGGTAATAAAGTAGAGGCTGTCGTTCAGAATGGCGATATTGGTAACGATACCCGCACAACTGGCACAGGGGAGTGTGTCGGAATAGAATCTGGCCAGTTCATTCAATTGTACCCCGGGCGTGACTTTGGAAGCCGAAGCTGAAATATCGGTAGTGACTTCAACGCCATCGGAACAAGAGATAGTGGCAAACATGATCAGAGCAACCAGAAATCTAAGTCGCATGGGAAGGATTTTACC
>DATCJQ010000032.1:0-18109 GCA_036562745.1 Flavihumibacter sp. | reverse complement strand
TCACCCAGTTCAGCAAATCCTGATTGGTTTCCAGCAATGCAAAAAGCCGGTCGGCCAAATCCTCCTTCACCGCATCCTGGTTCAGTTGCAATTCGAAGCCGGCATCGAGGCCGATTTCAAATGCAAAGGATCGCACTACCTGCTGCACGAAACTGTCAATTGTCGTAACAGAGAATTTCGCATAGTCATGAATGATAGTACGATACAGTTGATCCGCTGTGTGCTGGAGTTCCAGCCGATTCTTTATTTTATGAATTCGGTTAAGGATGACAGTTACATACGGACTTTCTTCGCCCTGTGCAATTTTTTTCAGTTCTCCCAGAATACGTTCTTTCATTTCTTCGGTGGCCTTGTTGGTAAAAGTCACCGCCAGTATTTCACGGTATTTGGTTGGGTATTCAAAAAGCAGACAGAGGTATTCGGAAGCCAGTAAGAATGTTTTACCGGATCCTGCTGATGCTCTGTATATATGTAGTGGAGTATCGTAAACCATAGACCGAACAATTGTCAAACTTATCGATTAAAAACACTGCGCGCTGCAGTATCGGCCATTAAATTGACCATGCCCATTACATTTGTGGTATGATGAATTGGAATACCTGCTTTTCGCACGACCGTTTTGGTCAGGAGTACAAATCGGCGCAGCCGCGCACGCCCTATGAGCGCGATTTTGATCGCTTAATTTTTTCTGCAGCTTTCCGGCGATTGCAGGATAAGACCCAGGTATTTCCGTTACCCGGACCGGTGTTGGTGCATAACCGTCTGACCCATTCGCTTGAGGTGGCCAGTGTGGGCCGCTCACTCGGCAAACTGGTGGGAGAGCAGCTTGCCCTTCTGGTGGATGAACCGGCCCGCGAATTTTATCGGCTGGACCTGGCCAGTGTGATTGCTGCCGCCTGTCTGGCGCATGATATTGGGAATCCCTCTTTTGGTCACTCGGGCGAAACAGCCATCTCTGCCTATTTTATCGATTCAAAAGACAGCCTGATTAATGGAACTCCACTTATCTCTCATTTCAGTGAGCAGGAATGGCAGGATCTGATCCGTTTTGAGGGGAACGCCAATTCTTTTCGTATCCTGACACACCATTATAATAATCGCCAATCAGGAGGATATCAGTTAACCTATAGCACGCTTGCCGCGATTGCCAAATACCCCTGTGAAGCCGGCGCGACGGATAAGAAATGGATTCACCGGAAGAAATATGGCTTTTTTCAGGCGGAAAAGGAGAGTTTTCGTCAGGTGGCCCAGCGTTTGGGGATGATCGAGGATCAGGCGAGTCCGCTTAGTTTTCGCCGCCATCCCTTTGTATTTCTGGTGGAAGCGGCCGATGATATCTGTTACCGGGTGGTGGATTGGGAGGATGCCCATCGCTTGGGCATTCTTGACAGTAAAACCGCGATCGACCATTTAATGGCGGTGGTGGCAGCGGGACGGAAAGGATCCATGGAGCGGGTGGAAGAGTCGCTCCGCAAGTTGGACGGCGATCCTCGGGAGCAAATTGGTTTTCTCCGCGCCATGTGTATCAATGTGCTGGTGCAGGCCTGTGTAAGTATATTCATTGAAAATCAGGCAGCTATATTGGAGGGAACCTATAATAAGGCCTTATTGGATGATGCGGAACCGGATATGGCTGCAGCCCTGAAGGCGATAAACAAGATTACGGTGGAGAAGATCTACAACCATGAGACCGTAGTAAAGATTGAGCTGGCGGGCTATGAAGTGATGCGCTCCCTGCTGACGCATTTTATTCCGGCTGTTTTAAACGAGTCGCCCAGCCACCGCCAGCAGAAAATCCTTCAATTATTGCCCCGCCAATACAAGGAGGATGGGGTGGGGGCCTACGGTAAGGCGTTGAATGTGATTGATTTTATATCGGGCATGACAGATTCCTACGCGATGGAGCTGTATAAAAACCTCACCGGCATGCACCTCCCGACGCACACATAACTAAATACTTGCCAAATAGAAAAACGCTTCCAGGCATTTGGAAGCGTTTTTTATTGATTATAATCGCTTTATTACTTGTAGTACCGGTTGATTTCGATTTCCTCCCGCACCGCATCGGGCACAAGGAAATGGATATCTCTTCCCTGTTTGACCTGGTTTCGGATAAAAGTGGCCGAAATATCAAGGAGGGGGGCCTCCACCGCATGCAGCCGGGCACTGGTCAGGCTGGTCTCGATAGGAAATCCCGGACGCGGGTACACATAGATATCATAGCGCTTCACCAGTTCGGCGGCATTTTTCCAGTTATGAAGGTTTTGAAGTCCGTCGCTTCCCATAATCACAGCAAACTGATGCTGGGGGAATTTCTCCTCCAGGTAGGTCAGCGTATCAATGGTATATGAGGGTTTGGGCAAATGGAATTCAATATCGGAGGCGCGGAGGCGGTCGATGCCCTGTATAGCCAGCTTCGCCAAATGAAGGCGGTGGTATTCGTTTAGGAGGGAATTGGAGGGCTTAAATGGGTTCTGCGGCGAAACCACCAACCAAACCTGTTGTAAATCAGTTTGATAGGCCATCTGGTGCGCAATAATGCAATGACCGGTGTGGATCGGGTTGAAGGAACCAAAATAGAGGCCTATTTTCATACTCCTTATGCTACTTCTTCAACAAATATATTGCGGGCCTCATCGAGACGGAGACTCAGATTATATCCTGATACGGTTACGGCAATGGGATCACCCAGCGGAGCCACCTGTTCTACACGGATCTTCTCCCCCGGAACACATCCCATCTCCATAAGCTTCAGAAAAATCTCATTGTTTTCGAAGCTTTTTATCACGGCTGTCTGGCCGATTGCTATGTCTGATAATCGTTTCATCATACCTTCACCAAAACTACGTTCGTCCATCCGATTTGTTTTACTAATTATGGAAAAGAAATACAAAACTAGCGATAAAATATCCTTTCACTACCTGACAGATGGATTCAGCTTCGCAAACAGGAACCAATGCAAAACCTTCCTAACCCAGTTATTTAAGCGGGAAAAGAAGTCCCTGATGGAACTTTCCTACGTTTTCTGCACCGATGAATACCTGTTAACTATTAACCGCGACTTCCTCCAACATGATTATTACACCGATATCATCACTTTCGAGCTCTCGGAACCCGGACAACCGGTTATGGGAGAGATTTATATCTCTATTGACAGAGTGCGGGACAATGCAAAAATTCACCAGGAAAGCTTCCAACGGGAACTTCACAGGGTAATATTTCATGGAGCACTCCATCTCTGTGGCTATCGCGATAAGACTAAAAAGGAACAGGAAGAGATGAGAAGAAAAGAGGATGAATACCTCAAACGCTATTTCGGATAATGTTCCACGTGGAACAAGCTATTAAGGGAGGCCAGGGTCTCCCTTTTTATATACCGCTCAGTAGACATCAATTACCAACAAATGCCTGGTTTATTTACGGTGACTCAGCCTGGAGATTCTATAACCTATTCCATGGCGTAAACACCAACCCACTCCAACCCCGTGAATTTCTTCCACGGGGTTCCACTTATAGGGCCCGCTTCTATAGGCGTCTGAGGTGTTTATCATGAAAATCTAAATCGGATCCAATCAGTTTTCTGTTCCACGTGGAACATCTTTTATTTTTTCAACGTTTCTGTTCCACAAAGTGTTTGTACTTCAAGTTGGCTAGATAGGTTTCTGTCTTCATTTTACCCGTCCCTATATTCCCTTAAACACCTGTATTTTTGCACCTTAATTTATACTCATGTTTCCTGAATACGATGTTATAGTGGTAGGGGCCGGTCACGCTGGTTGTGAAGCCGCAGCGGCAGCCGCCAATATGGGGAGTAAGGTCCTGTTGATTACGATGAATATGCAAACCATTGCCCAGATGAGCTGTAATCCGGCTATGGGGGGTATTGCCAAGGGTCAGATTGTTCGGGAAATTGATGCACTCGGAGGATATTCCGGTATTGTTACCGACCGGTCCACCATACAGTTCCGCATGCTGAATTTGTCAAAGGGACCTGCCATGTGGAGTCCCCGTGCTCAAAACGACCGGATGCTCTTCGCTGCCACCTGGCGGGAGATGCTGGAGAAGACTCCCAATGTAGACTTCTACCAGGATATGGTAAAGGGACTCATCATCAAAGATAAACGGGCAGTAGGGGTGGTAACCGGACTCGGACATTCCATTTCCTCCAAAGCAGTAGTGGTTACGAGTGGAACCTTCCTGAATGGAGTAATCCATATCGGAGAAAAAACCTTCGGTGGTGGGAGAGTGGCTGAAAAAGCCGCCACCGGAATTACCGAACAACTGGTGGAACTGGGATTCGAAGCTGATCGTCTTAAAACCGGTACTCCTCCCCGAATCGACGGAAGAAGTCTCGACTATTCTAAAATGGAAGAACAAAAAGGAGATGATAGTATCGTTGGGTTCAGTTATCTCCGGCAGAATCTGATCAATCCGGCTGACCAGCGCAGCTGCTATATTACCTATACGAACCAAACCACCCATGATCTCCTGAAGACCGGCTTCGATCGGAGTCCCATGTACACCGGCCGGATCGAAGGGGTGGGACCCCGTTATTGTCCCAGTATCGAAGACAAAATCAGCCGCTTTGCCGATCGCGAACGTCACCAGATTTTCGTAGAACCAGAAGGATGGAATACAGTCGAAATCTATGTAAATGGATTCTCCACTTCTCTCCCGGAAGATGTGCAGTACAAGGCCCTGGTAACTATACCCGGATTTGAAAATGCCAAGATGTTCCGGCCCGGTTATGCCATCGAATACGATTATTTCCCCCCGACCCAGCTGACCTACTCGCTGGAAACAAAATTGATTTCAAATCTTTTTTTCGCGGGACAAATAAACGGAACTACCGGTTACGAGGAAGCAGCTTGTCAGGGACTAATGGCCGGAATCAATGCGCATCTTAAAACCCGCGGACAGGATCCTTTCATTCTGAAACGGAGCGATGCCTATATCGGAGTACTGATCGATGATCTGATTTCAAAAGGAACGCAGGAGCCTTATCGCATGTTCACCAGCCGGGCAGAGTTCAGAACCCTGCTTCGTCAGGATAATGCTGACCTCAGGCTGACTGAACCCAGTTATAAAATCGGATTAGCAAAACAGGATCGGTTCGACGCCGTGCAGGCTAAGAAAGAAGGCACTATACAAACCAGAAAAATTCTTCAGGAATTCGCCATTGAACCTTCTGAAGTAAATGCCTTCCTGGAATCCATTCATTCTGCCCCGCTTAGTCAGAAACAAAGAGCAGCACAATTAATACTCCGGCCGAATATCGTGCTGAAAGATCTATTGAAAGCTGTGCCCAGATTAGCACAGGCACTGGCAGCTGAATCAAGAGAAGCAATCGAACAAGCCGAGATCCAGATCAAATACGAAGTCTATATCGAGAAGGAAAAAGAATTGGTGGAAAGAATGAACCAGATGGAAAACCTGGAAATTCCGGATACCTTCGATTACTCCAAAGTATCGGCCATCAGCAATGAAGCAAGAGAAAAATTAAAGAGAATCAGACCAAGAACCCTGGGACAAGCCAGCCGCATCAGTGGCATCAATCCCAGCGACGTTCAAATCCTGATGGTATATATGGGACGCTAATAACAGGCGCAAAAATCAAAAAATAAAAAAGGGATGTTATATTATATATTATCATAATACAACATCCCTACCTTTTTTTATCGTCTTAAACTGCCAGGGCAGCCGATCTTACCGGAATCTTCTTTCCAATAAGTTTTTCAATGTCTTTCAGGTATTGACGCTCTTCCCGATCACAAAAGGAATATGCTTTCCCTTTGTTACCGGCCCGGCCAGTACGACCAATCCGGTGTACATAGGTTTCCGGCACATTGGGCAGTTCAAAATTCACCACATAGGCCAATTCATCGATATCAATTCCGCGTGCAGCAATATCCGTAGCTACCAATGCAACGATTTTCCCTTCCTTGAATTCAGAAAGCGCACGTTGACGGGCACCCTGGGTTTTATCGCCATGAATGGATGCAGACGAAATACCCAATTTCACCAGGAATTTCGACAACTTATCGGCGCCGTATTTGGTACGGGCAAAAACCAATACGCTGCGAATGCCTTCCTCTCGAATGATATTCACCAGGCCTGCGCGCTTGGATTCTTTATCCAGGAACAATACTTCCTGTTGCACCAGATCGGTGGTGGATGAAACGGGATGAACCGCTACCGTTTCCGGATTCACCAAAATGCGACCAGCCAGCTTTTTAATTTCATCGGGCATGGTGGCAGAAAAAAACAGCGACTGTCTCCTGGACGGAATATACTGCAGCACTTTTTTCACGTCATGTACAAAACCCATATCCAGCATTCTGTCGGCTTCATCAAGCACAAAATAACGGATATGCTCAATCGATAATAATCGTTGAGAGATCAGATCGAGCAGGCGACCCGGCGTAGCTACGAGGATGTCAATTCCTCTTTGCAGTTTTTCCACCTGGGGAACCTGGGAAACTCCCCCGAAAATTGCCATGGTTTTGAAACGGAGATATTTGCCATAATCGCGGAAACTCTCTTCCACCTGGATGGCCAGCTCACGCGTGGGCGTTAATACCAACACCTGAATACCTCTGTTGCTAACTCCGGCTTTTTTATCTTCTTCCAGTAACTGTAAAATGGGAATGGCAAAACCAGCTGTTTTACCGGTACCTGTTTGTGCACAGGCCAGCAAATCTTTTCGTTGGGTAACGATGGGAATTGACTGAGATTGAATAGGGGTAGGATTTGCGTATCCTAAATCGCTCAAAGCCCTCAGAATAGGCGTTGAGACCGCTAATTGCGTAAAACTCACAATAAATAAATTAAATGATTAAATACAGGCTAACTCAAAACCTTTGCGTCTTAGAACCGATACAACCAGAACGAGTAGGAGAAGTGTTCGCAATAGCGGCAGCGAAAATAAGAACTGCAAAGGTAGTGCTTTGCAGTTCCTTATTATGTTAAATCTTTGCTCCGAGCTCTGTCAGGAGGATGGAGCAATAAGATATATCGTTGAATAACAATTGTTTATCCACCCAAACCGGCCGCTTTGCTGATTTCCAGCATGCGATCTATCGGACGTTTGGCAGCGATGCGCAGTTGCTCTTCCATCAGGATTTCCGGAGTTTCATATTCCATACAGAGATAAAGTTTCTCCAGGGTGTTCAGCTTCATATGCGGACAATCATTACAAGCACAGCTATTGTCCGGAGGAGCAGGAATAAAAGTCTTATGCGGGCTCGCTTTTTGCATTTGATGGAGAATACCCGTTTCAGTGGCTACAATGTACTCTTTTCCCTCATCCTGCTGACTATACTTCAGCAGCTGCGTTGTGCTGCCTACGAAGTCCGCAATGGCCAACAATGGCGCTTCACACTCGGGGTGGGCAATGATTTTGGCGTTCGGGTGCCGAACCTTGAGTTTGGTGATCTTTTCAAGACTGAAAATTTCATGTACCATACAGGCCCCATCCCAGAGTACCATATTGCGACCGGTCTTTTTATTCAGGTATCCCCCCAGATTCTTATCCGGCGCAAAGATGATGGGCTGATCTGCCGGAACGCTTTCGATGATCTTCTCGGCATTACTGCTGGTACAGATGATATCACTCAGCGCCTTGATATCCGCCGTACAGTTGATGTATGAAATCACGATATGATTCGGGTGTTGTTCCTTGAAAGCGCGGAAGCGGTCAGCCGGTGCTGAATCAGCCAGGGAACAACCCGCTTTCAGATCGGGCAACAAAACCTTTTTCGATGGATTCAGAATTTTGGCAGTCTCAGCCATAAAATGCACGCCGGCGAAAACGATGATATCTGCCTGCGTTTTCTCCGCCTGTTGCGCGAGACCCAGACTATCCCCAATATAATCCGCCACATCCTGGATATCCGGCTCCTGGTAATAGTGCGCCAGCACGATGGCATTCTTTTCTTTTTTCAACCGCTCGATCTCCTGAAACAAATCGAGCTGCGGGTCCAGATCGATGTTCAGGAAACCAATCCGTTCTACATTTTTTCTTGCTTCGTCTATGTTAATAACTGCCATAGTATATACTAAATAATATTTTTTAAAAAATAACCTATTACTATTAAGGCTGTGGATATGGGGATAACATATTTTAAATCAGTTGGAAAAGTAAAACTTATTGGTTTATCCACGGTTATCCACATGATATTCCCAGTAAAAACTTTGATCTCTGCTGGATTTGAGTAGTTTTTCAACAACCGTGGATTTCTTTTCTACTGTATAACAAAATTACAGGCTTAGTGTTAGTTGAAGTGGAATAAATCGGTGCTTATTCCACTCCGATCCGCCGGACCGACCACCCCCTCCGATTTATCGGAATTATATCCACGATCCGAGGAAGTCAAAAACCGGGTTTTTCCACCGATTTTGGGCAGAATCCACAGCATCCTGTGGATTGATGTTTCACAAATCGTCCCAAAATGGGGAAAACACCCCATTTTATTAGGTCTCCATCGCAAAAACCGGCGTGAAACCATTTGAAAAAATAATATAAGTGTTATTGATAATCTGTATTCCATTTCCAAGCCCGGTTCCGCCATGGCTTACAAGGCTGAAAAGCTGAATTGAAGCGTATTTCCGCCCTTTTTCCACAATTTGTTCATAAGTTGGAATTCCTTATTTTCGCTCCTCATTTTTTTGAGAACATATATAATAGTATAATCAAAACGCACCATGTCGATCATTCAAAACATCAGGGATAAGGCAGCCTGGCTGGTTTTTATAGTAATTGCTTTGAGTTTATTGGGATTCTTGTTAATGGACGCATTTGTGGGGGGCCGTGGCCGTGGAATGTTCGGCGATAATACTTCCCTCGGAACCGTTAACGGAGAAAAGATTGAATACGTAGAATTCCAGAAACGTGTTCAACTGGTGGAAAGTCAATATCAGCAACAGGGGTATCCGATGAATGAGTTCATGCGTCAGAATATCCAGGAGCAGGTATGGAATCAGTTTATTGAAGAAAATGTACTGGAGAACGAATACAACAAACTGGGACTGGCTGTAACTGCCCGTGAACTGGAAGATATTCTCTTCGGTGAAAATCCGCCGGCGGATCTTCGTCAGCAATTCACCAATGAAGAGGGTGTATACGATGCGAACAAAGCAAGAGAAGCGATCGACGCGCTGAAAAAGCAGAAGAACAATCCGATGGCAGAAAACTTCACCAATGTTTACCTGCCTGCTCTGATGGACGCCCGTTTGAGAGAAAAATATGCTGCGCTGCTGGGAAGCACCTATTATATCCCAAAATGGATGGCTGAAAAAGCAAACGCTGAAAACAGCCAGGTAGCTTCCATCAAATTTGTGGCAGTTCCTTACAATACTATTAGTGATAGTCTGCCGGAAGTAAAAGTAACCGACGCTGATATCACCGCTTATATTTCCAAAAGAAAAGAAGAATTCAAACAGGACGCCAGCAGAACCATCACCTATGTGAGTTTCAGCGCCGCCCCCACTGCCGAAGATTCTGCTTCGCTGCGGGAGACAATGGAAAACCTGCGCGAAGAATATTCTACCACCACCGATGTACCTTCTTTCCTGGTACGTAATAATAGTGATGTTCCCTATTTCGACGGTTATGTTCTGAAATCAAGACTGCAGGTTCCGAATGCAGAAGAAATTCGTGAACTGCCCGAGGGTGCGGTATATGGTCCCTACCTGGATGGTGGCAACTATGTTCTCGCAAAAATGCTGGCCAAGCGCACCATGCCCGATAGTGTGAAATGCCGTCACATCCTGATCAGCACCCAAACCAATACCGATAGTGCTGCCAAAGCAAAAATCGATTCGATCGTTGGTGCTATTCGCGGTGGGGCAAGTTTCGCTTCCATGGCTGCACAGTTCAGCGAAGATCCCGGTAGCAAGGACAAAGGGGGTGAATACGAATTCGGTTCTCAGCAAATGGGTAACCTGGCAAAAGAATTCGGCGACTTCATCTTCCTGGGTAAAACCGGCGACAAACAAATTGTAAAAACTGATTTTGGATACCATTATATAGAGATCCTCAGTCAGAAAGGATTTGAGCAGGCTTATAAAGTGGCTTATCTGAGCCGTCCGATCATGGCTAGTCAGCAAACCGAAAATGCAGCCTCCGGTGCTGCCAACCAGTTTGCCGGAGAAAGCCGCAATGCCAAAGCTTTCGAAGAGAATATTACTAAGAATGGTCTCACCAAACTGATTGCTCCGGAAATCAGACCGAATGACATCATGATTCCCGGACTGGGTTCCAACCGTCAGCTGGTTCGCTGGATCAACGAAGCGTCTATCGGTGATGTATCCGAACCGTTCGCTGTGGACGATAAGTTTGTGGTAGCCATGCTCGCTGAAATCAATGAAGAGGGATTGATGTCGCCGTCCAAAGCACGTCCGCTGGTAGAATTCCAGATTCGCAACCAGAAAAAAGCGGAAGTGATCAAAAAGAAAATCGGATCGGCCAATACCCTGGAAGCAGTGGCCAGTGCAACGGAGCAATCTGTACTGAATGCCGACAGTATCCGTTTCAACTCACCGTTTATTCCGAATGTGGGACAGGAGCCCAAAGTGATTGGCGCTGCCTTTAACAAAGCGTACCAGTCTGCTCCGTCTGCTCCCATTGCCGGTAACGGAGCGGTATTCGTGATCAAGACCGAATCGGTAGCTGCCGTATCAGATGGTGGAGTAAATGCGGATGAGCAACGCAAGACGCAGATGCAGCAGCAGCGTCTCACTGCCGGATTCCGTGCGATGGACGCCCTGCGGAAAGGCGCCAAAGTAAAAGATGCCAGAGCAAAAGTGCTCTAATCGCCTTAGTTTATAAGAGATTATCCATAAAGCGGGGTAGCCGGCAAAGGGCTACCCCTTTTTTATAACTTTAGGGGCGGAAAATTGTTAGTATAAAAAAAACGAGATGGCTGAACAAATCGTAAATAAGGTAGCGGAGAGCGGGATAATCACCCTGGATCTGGAACAGTATTATCCCAAAGAGGAGCTGGTGGTTTTTGATCTGGCCAATTATCTGTTCATGGGACTGATTCTGAAGGAGAAGGACTTCCGCGAGTCGCTCAAGCAATTCGATTGGGAATCATATCGGGGTAAAATCGTAACGGTAACCTGTTCGGCCGATGCCATCATTCCCTCCTGGGCTTATATGCTGGTGGTAACCTATTTACAGCCTGTGGCCACTCAGCTGTTCCAGGGAACAGAAGAGGAATGCAGAAAACAAATTTTTCTGGAAACAATTCGTCAGATCGATTATTCCCAGTACCAGGATAAGCGCCTGGTTATAAAAGGTTGTGGGGATCTGCCAATCGGTTCCTTCGCGTATTTCGAAATCACGCGCCTGCTTCTGCCTTATGCGAAATCGATCATGTACGGCGAACCCTGTTCAACCGTGCCGGTTTACAAGAGAAAATTGCCGGCTTAACCGAGCGACTTCAGGTATTCTTCCGCCTTCACCAGGTCTTCCGGGATATCAATGTTCACACCCATATATTCGGTGATCACCATCCGCAGCGGGATGCCATGTTCGAGATAGCGCAGGCATTCGATTTTTTCCACTTCCTCGAGGGGAGTCATCGCCCAGGAAGTAAAATTCATAAGCGCCTGCTTGCGATAGGCATAGACGCCCACATGTTCAAACCATTTTACGGAAATATCGGTGTTGCGGGGATAGGGAATCGGGCTGCGGCTGAACAGCAATGAATTTCCCGACTGATCTACCACCACTTTCACCACATTGGGATTTTTCACCGCTTCGTAATCATGCATCTCCTGCATCAGTGAACCCACCTGAACGGAAGGATCCTCGAATGCTTTCAGCAATTTTTCAAAGGGAGTTCTTTTTGCGAACGGCATATCGCCCTGTACATTGAAGATGATATCCACCTCCATCGACTCCACGATTTCCGCGATCCGGTCGCTACCACTTTCGTGTGCACGTTGACTTCTGTAAACAATTCCGCCGGCGGCTTCAATTTCAGCAGCGATTATATCACTGTCGGTAACCACACTCACTTCGTCGAACAAACCGGTGGCCAGGGTATTTTCGTATACCCGGCGAATTACGGTGCGATCACCTAACTGCTTCATAAGTTTCCCCGGAAAACGCGTGGCATCATAGCGTGCCGGAATCATCGCAATGGTCTTTCCCATCGAAAATTAATTTGGAAACAAAGATGCGATCAATAATCGGTTTTGATATCCTTCCGGAAAGGAATCTTGAACTGATAGGCCAGGTTTTCGTCGGTGGAATCATCCAGCACATCGAGTCCGTATCGAAGGGTAGAAGGTTCTGCATAGCGGAAGGTACCGAAGAGCCGATCCCACACCGAGAAGATATTCCCGTAATTCGAATCGGTAAGCGGACGTTCGAAATGATGATGGGCTTTGTGCATATTGGGCGAAACAAAAACCAGGCTGATCGGATAATCGATCCAGCGCGGCACCCGGATATTCGCATGATTAAAATGCGTGAACAAAGCAGAGCATCCGCGATAGAGAAAATACAGCCACACGGGCGTACCGATGCAAAGGATTCCGATTATGGTACTGGTTTCGCGGAACAGCCATTCGCCCGGATGATGGCGCGTACCCGTGGTGACATCCACCTTGGTATCGCTATGATGAACCATATGGAATTTCCACATGAACTTGACGTGATGCATCAGCCAGTGGGGAAGGTATTGTCCGAAAAAATCCATCAGCATAAGGCCGAGAACGATCTGCAGCCAGCCCGGCATGGCTACCCATTGTAATAGGCCGAACTGGTATTCCGTAACGAGAAAGCAGAACCAGACGGTAACCAGCCCGAAGACCAGATTAAGCAACAAGGTGGTGCCCAGGAAAACCAGGTTCACACCCGCATGACGAACACGGTTAAACGAAAACCGGAACAGCGGATAATAACCTTCCAGCAACCAGAAAAAAATCATCCCGCCCATGAGGATCAGGATCCGGTGTAACGAGGGTATGGTCTCCCAGTAGGAAAAAAATTGCTCCATGGGGCAGCGTTTGTTTACAAGTTACCAAACCCAATTGATTTGACCATAGCAGGGCTTGAACAGGCCGGGATTAATTGGGACAAAAAAGGGTCCAAATCAATTGGACCCTGGTTTAACTATTTCGCAATCAGTTATTCGAATGGCTAAAATTAAGCGTTCAGCATCAGCGGCATTACCAGCATCAGCAGTTCTTCGTGCTCGCTGGCATCCATCGGCTTTATGATACCGGCTTTGGTGGGAGTGGAGAGTTCCATCCGTACCTCCTCGCTTTCGGCGGCATTCAGCATTTCGATCAGGAAACGAGCGTTGAAGGCGATGGCCAGGTCTTCACCATCGTACTGACATTTCATCCGTTCGTTACCCTCGAAGCTGAAGTCGATATCCTGTGCTGCCAGTTGCAGTTCGCTTCCGGAAATATTCAACACCACCTGGTTGGTGCTCTTGTTGGAGAACACACTTACGCGGCGCAGAGCTCCCTGAAAATCGGATTTCAGCACCACCATTTTATAGGGGTTATCAGCCGGGATCACCACTTTATAATCGGGGAAGCGGGCGTCGATCAGGCGACAGCTCATCTGCGTGTTGCCATGTGTAACAAACAGATGATTGCTGTTATAGCTAACGGTGATTACATCATCGTTATCGGGCAGTGCAGATTTCAGGATGTTCAGCGGTTTCTTCGGAACGATGAAAGAATCTGAACCCGGGCATTTTACATCGGTGCGTTTGTAACGAACCAGACGGTGCGCATCCGTTGCCACGAATTGAACATAGTTTTTATCGAGCTCGAAATAAACCCCGGTCATAGCCGGACGCAAATCATCGCTGCTCACCGCAAACAAGGTTTTGTTGATACCGGTAACCAGTGCACTGCTGGGCATCTCGAAAGAAGTGGTATCATCGGCCGAAGGCTCTTTGGGGAAATTGTCGGGGTTCTCGCCCATCACCTTGTATTTACCGTTATCGCTGGTGATTTCGATACCGAAATTCTTGTCGATGGTAAATGTCAGCGGCTGATCGGGAATATTTTTAAGAGAATCAATCAGGATTTTTGCCGGGATACAAACTCGTCCGTTTTCTTTCGCTTCGATATCCATCTGTACCCGCATAACCGTTTCGAGGTCGGTTGCAACGACGTTCAGCTTGTTTTTATCGATTTCGAATAAAAAATCTTCCAGAATGGGTAATACAGTATTGGCATTGATTACTCCACTGATCTGTTGGAGCTGTTTCAACAAAGCTGATGAACTAACGATAAACTTCATAAAACGGTTGCGATTTATAAGGGACGAAACTAAGGAAAATCGGGTTTTTTACCCATTTACTTTTCCCGGAACTTTGGGCTATGCTTCAGGGAAAACGACTTACTCCGGATCAGGCGCTTCAGAAAGCCCGTCATTATTGCGGCTACCAGGAACGTTGCCACCAGGAAGTGAAAGAGAAATTGTACAGTTATGGCCTCAACCGGCAGGAAGTGGAGGAGGCGATCGCCACGCTGATTGAGGAGGATTACCTGAATGAGGAACGTTTTGCCATTCAGTTTGCCGGGGGCAAGTTCAGGATGAAGGGCTGGGGACGCACCCGGATCAAAAACGAACTCAAACAACGCCAGGTAAGCGAATATTGCATCAAAAAGGCCATGAAAGAGATCAGTGACGAGGATTATATGGCCACACTGGAGAAAATGGCCCGCTCCCGCTGGGACCTGCTGAAAAAGGAAGCGCCCCTGAACCGTCTGCGTAAGACCCAGGACCATTTATTGTATAAGGGCTATGAATGGGATTTGGTGAAATCGGTGCTCGGACAATTGAAATCAAAATAAATGTCAACCTTAACCATTACCACAATACAATCATCGCTTTATTGGGAAAACCCCGAAGCCAACCGGAATATGTTCGAAGAAAAGCTCAATTCCGTACAGGAGAAAATGGAGCTGGTGGTATTACCCGAAACCTTTACCACGGGGTTTTCCATGCAACCCGAAAAGCTGGCCGAGCCGATGGAGGGTCCCACTCTCAGCTGGATGAAATACCTGGCGGCGAAAAAGCGGATCATTCTGACCGGATCGGTGATAATTGAAGAAAATGGACACTATTTTAACCGTCTGCTCTGGGTTTTGCCGAACGGACAGGTGGGGCATTACGATAAGCGCCATCGTTTTGCGTATGCCGGCGAGGACCGGCAGTTTACGGCGGGAAAGCGTCGTTTTATAGCTTCGGTTAAGGGTTGGCGGGTGTTTTTGCAGGTTTGTTACGATTTGCGGTTTCCGGTCTGGAGCCGGCAGCAGGTCGATTACGAACAGGCTTCACCGGCGGAATATGATCTCCTTATAACCGTGGCCAACTGGCCGGAAAGAAGAAACCATGCCTGGAAATCCCTGCTTACCGCCCGGGCCATCGAAAACCAAGCCTATGTGGCGGGCGTGAACCGTGTGGGACAGGACGGCAATGGAATACAGCATTCCGGCGATACCATGATCATTGATCCCCTGGGGCACCCGATTTATCACAAAGCAGATGAGGAAGATATTTTTACGGTTACTCTTGATAAAGAAAACCTCGAAAAAATCCGAAACGGCTTACCTTTCCTGAGAGATGCGGATAGTTTCTCGATTTTAAACGATAGTACGGATGAGTGATTCAACAACCTACCATTTTGGTAACGGACAGATATTTACGGGCGACGCCTGGCTGATGGGCGCAAGCATCCGCGTGGAAAATGACCGGATCGCGGAAATCGGACCCCTGATGCCGGAAAATCAGCGCAGATCAGGTGATCAATGGCAGGATCTCAAAGGAGGATACCTGGTTCCGGCATTTATTGACGTGCAGCTATATGGCGGAAACGGAATGCTGTTTGGCGTGAACCCCACGGTGGAATCGATCAAAGCAACCGTGGAGTATTCCCGCGCGGGGGGTGCTCATCTGATTTTACCCACCATTGCCACCAATGATAACAGCATTGCGCTGCGGGGTATCGAAGCCGTGCGCCGGTATTGGGCCGAGGGTGGCACCGGGGTAGCGGGACTGCATCTCGAGGGGCCCTTCATCAATCCGCTCAAACGCGGCGCCCACGTGCTGGAACAAATTCAGGATCCTACACCGGAGGCGGTGCAGACCCTGGTGGAAGCCGGCCGCGGGGTGATCAGAATGATGACCGTGGCACCGGAACTGTTTACTCCCGAGCTTTTGCAATATGTGAAAGATGCGGGCATCATCCTTTCAGCCGGACATAGCAATGCCACTTTCGAAGAAGCAACCCGTGCCTTTTCACAGGGCGTTACCACCTGCACGCATTTATTTAATGCGATGTCGCCCCTTACGCACCGGGCACCCGGGTTGGTGGGCGCCATCCTCGCGCACGACCGGGTGGCATCCAGCATCATACCCGACGGGTACCATGTGGATGGGGTAGTTATCAAAATGGCCAAACAACTGATGGGCGAACGCCTTTTTATCATAACGGATGCCGTAACCGAAAGCTCTGAGGGTGGCTATATGCACCAGCTGAGAGGCGATCATTATACGCTGCCCGATGGAACCCTGTCGGGCTCGGCGCTGACCATGTTCAGGGCTGTGCAGTTTTGCGTGAACAAAGCCGGGATCCCGCTGGAAGAAGCCCTGCGGATGGCCTCGCTTTATCCGGCCAGGGTGCTGGAACTTGACAGTGAATGGGGCAAATTGGCAGTCGGATATCGCCCGGAATGGTTTTGGATACCCAGTATTTAACCATAAAACTTATCACCATGGCAAAACTTAATGCAATTGGCCTGGATGAATCCAAAGCCTCCGAGCTGGCCGGCAAACTGAACACACTGCTTGCCAATTATTCGATCTTTTATCAGAATACCCGGGGCTATCACTGGAATATTCGCGGCGATAAATTTTTCGAACTCCATCTGAAATTTGAAGAACTCTACAACGATCTTCTGCTGAAAATAGATGAGATCGCCGAAAGGATTCTCACGCTCGGTTATTCCCCCGCACACAATTATTCCGATTATCACACCATGGCTACCATTAAGGAAAGCAAAGAAGTATCGGATGGCAGGAAAGCGGTGGAAAATATACTTCAGTCATTCCAGGTTACACTGGGATTGCAGCGCGAACTGCTGAAACTTTCCGAAGACGCCAATGACGAAGGTACCAACGCGTTGATGAGTGATTATATCCGGGCTCAGGAAAAACTGGTATGGATGTATTCAGCTTTTCTCAATAATTAATTGCCGCACGGCATCAATCTTGGGATCGCGATTCTCGATTACGGACTGATGGGTTGTTTTTACTTCGATATCGGGAAGAACACCCCTTCCGTCCTTAATCGCGTTTCGATCTATCACCAGCCTGAATTTGGGAAGTCTGAACCGTATACCGGTTTCGGGTAACCGAACATCCGGAATAAACCAGGCCGAATTGCCATAGGCTGCACCCCCCGTTTCCTCGCCTACCAGGGTTACGTTGGATTGTCCCTTTAGTGTTCTGGCAAAAATCGCGGCGGCGGAAAATGAATTCGGTCCGGTCAGGATATATACATTCCCATCAAAATGATTTCGGCGCGAAGGCTTGAACCATTTCCGTTCGAAGTATCCGAAATGGTAATATCCATCGGATCTTTTACGCGTGATAAAAGGCATGAACAGGCCGGTGAAATAATTGTATCTAACCAGGTTTCCAAATTGACTCTTGCGTGTAACCGCATAGAGCGAGTCCGCGAGTTTAAAGGGTTCTTTGGCGATTTTTCGGGTCAGAAAAGTCGAATGGGCCACGTTTCCTCCCCCGTTTCCGCGCACATCCACCACCAGGTGATTGATATCGGCTTTCTTTAACTCCCGGAAGGCCTTGCGGAAAAAAGGCCGGAGCCGGTAACGGTTATTGAAGGTGTTCACCGTCATAAAACCGGTAGACAGGAGGGTATCGATTTGAAGGTTACGGGCCTGGTTAAGCGCAAATCCCTTTGGAGCTTTGTCTCTCGGGGCGCGGGGGTCGGTTGGTCGTTTGGTCCTTAGGCTATCCCTTTTAGGAGGCGTGGCCAGCCGGAAGCCGGTTTTCTGTTCGGTTCCCGTACTATCGATATAACCCAGTTCATAAGACGGACTGTAT
>DATCJQ010000028.1:0-6678 GCA_036562745.1 Flavihumibacter sp. | reverse complement strand
GCTGAACTGTCTTCATTTTTATGTCCGAATGAAATCACGCGCACACTGGGCTGATAAGTAAGACCAAATTCGGTGGGATCTGTATTTCGCAACATGATTTCGCCATCGAAGGTCTGAAACTGTTGTCTCAGTTGATTCTTGGTGAAATTCAGCGAAGTCGGACGGTAACCATAGAGAAAATAATCTTCCCGCTTATAGCCAAGGGTTCCGGACACCTGGTGCGTGGGATTGATCATGGTACCCGCGCGCACTGCGGCATCCACCATATTATGTTTCTGGAACTGGAGCTTGCCCTTGGAAGCAAACATTTCGCCATAGGCATTCAGGTAGGATGTTTTGCTGTCGCCAAAGCTGAATCCCGCTGCAGCATAAGGGAGATGGTTATTACCCGCTCCTATTTTCACGTAGTGTCCGGTTTGCCAGTCCACCGCCGTGTCGATAGCCATAGCCACGGGCTTCAATGTTCCGGGCTGGAAAGGCAGTTTCACTTCCTGCACCGGTATATTATAGTTCAACACCGGACGGGAAGAATCCACCGAAGGCAGAGCCGCCGAGAAATTCATCTTGGCTGCATCCCGCAACACCGGTTTAAAGGTGGAGGTGATATCAATCGTTTTTTTCTTTGAACTATCCTGTGCGAAACCAGGCTGGGCAATGGCGATCAAACCCGTGCCCACAGCGATGGTTAGTCCAATTTTGCGCATAGTATTCATGAATACTCTTTCTTTAATTGAATCAATTGTTTGCGGAGATATTGTTTTGCTTACTCTCCGCTTCTGTTGCCTGCTTCAACTTATGTTGTGCTTCTTCCTTCAACTCTGGTATGCTGGCATTTTCCACAATGCTCTGATAAGTTGCTTTAGCATTGAAATAATCATGCTCCTTCATGTAGATATCTCCCAGCAGCAGATAAGCACGGGTTACCCAGCGCTCATAGGAACCGCTTTTATTGATAACTTCAAAAGCACTTTTCTCGGCATCCTTCAGCTTGTTCTGTTCGAATAAACACCAGGCGATTTCGTATCGCGCTTCAGCACTGTAAGCGCCTTTATTGGCGGAGGCAACTGCCTTGTAATAAGAGATAGCCAGATCATAATTTTTCTCTGTCTGGGCGGCCCTGGCCAGCACCATATTGCTGAGCAGTTTGTCATCGGCATTGGCCCCCTTGGCCTGGAGCAGTTCCCTGGCATTTGCCATAGCCTCGGGCCATTTGGCCAGCTGGTATTCGCTTCTCAGCAACCCGCGCATGGCCTCGAGTTTGTTTTCTTCGGTGCTGGCAAATTCTTTCAGACGCGCATAGAGCTGAGCCGCTTTTTCATAATCCTTCAGATCAAAGAAATTCAGACGCGCCGCCTGCAGGAGCGATTTCTCCCCGAATTTGTTCGGCACGCGGCTGGCCACTTCCTCGTAGGATTTGGCCGCTTCGGCAAACTCTTTCCGACTCAAATGGATCTCTCCCTTGTAATAATTGGCTTCGATTATGTATCTGCCATTGGGGTAATTGTTCAGATAGGTATTGAAACGCTCAATCGCATTGGTGAAATTACCATTGCTTAACTGCACTTCGGCAGCAGCGTATGCCAGCGAGTCCTGCTGGTTGGTCGACACATCTCTTCCCATCTGACGGGCATAGGCGATGTATTCACTGGTTCTACCCTCTTCCACATAAATGCTGCGGGCATTGTCCAGCGCATCTTCCGCTTCGGAAGAGTTGGGATATTGTTCGAGCAGACTGCTGTATTGCTTGAGCGCCGCTTCGTTATTGCCCAGATTATAATAAGCGAGACCTGCACGCAAATAAGCGCGGGGCTTGAGGGCCTCACTGCGTTTATCATTCAACACGGCGTTGAGGTAGGGCAAAGCCTCGGAAAAGGATTCGTCCGACAGATAAGCCTGCGCAATCTCCATATTCGCATCCGCAATCAGTGAGGAAGAAGGATATTTGGTTTGCAACTGTTTCAGCAAACGGATCTTCTCATTCGTATTGGTAATACCGGCAATCATGCCCTTCTGGAAGCTGGCATAGTCGCTCGCCGGCCATCCCAGGGAGATTACCTGGTCGTACATCGAAGTCGCTTTCTTATAATCGCGCTGCATATAAACGGCGTCGGCTATTCGCAGATAGGCATCCTGCTCCACCTGGCTGGATCGTGCGGTAGGCAGTTTTACCACCTGCTCGAAACTGGTCTGCGCCTGTTTGTACTGTTCTTTTTTCAGGTAGGCATAACCGAGATTATAGTGCGCGTTCTTCACACTCACTTCGTTGCTGTTCACGGGGTTCCTGAGGAAATCGTTATAGTAGGCGATCGCCTCCTCGGTAGCGCCACGGCGATAAGCCAGCTCCCCTTTCCAGAACTGCACCAGGGGCAACTGTGCCGAATTGTACGGAGCTTTCAGCGCCTTGTCGAGCAATGCATTCGCCTGATCGAGCTGATTATCGTTGATCAGTTCGGTGGCTCTTCCGTACAGGATAGCCGGATAAAACCGTTTCACCTGCTCCGAAGGTTGCTGGATGCTTTCCAGCAACACGAGCGCATCTTTATAGTTGCTGGTGGTGGCCATTACACCCACTAACACTTCGCGGGCCTCCGCCGCATAGCTGGAATTGGGATATTTCTGCAGGAACTGCTGCAATTCATTCAGTGCGATATCCTGATACCCCAGCTCATAGGAAAGCTTGCCATAATTGAACTTGGAAATCTCCTGCTGCGTCGGATTCGAACTGTTGATGGCGCAGAACAGGAACGCGTTTCGCGCATTCGCTTTCTGTCCGGTTTTGAGATAGGCATCTCCCAGCAGGTACATGGCATTCTGAGCCAGTGAATCTTCCTTGCCCGATAATTTCTTAAAGCCTTCGATAGATTTTTCGTACTGACGGTTCTGATAATAGGCGTAGGAAAGTTCATACAGATCCTGACGCGTCAGCTGATTATTGGAAGCATAGGTCTCCAGGTAAGGAAGCGCCCTGGTGTATTCGCCTTTTTCAAAGAATCCATGTCCCACCAACTTGGACATTTCCTGATCATAATAGCCCTTCTTCCCTCTTTCGAGTTTGTTGGTGGCATATTGCAGGGCCTGTTCCTTATCGCCCGTTATATAGTGAATGGTGGCAATATAGTACGGAACGATATCCGCATAGGCCGGCTCGTTCTCCACCACGCGGAAGGCTTCGAGCGCACTGCGGTACTGCTTATCCTTAAAGGCGATGAAACCGTAATAGTAGTTGGCATCCACATAATATTCGGAGCTCTTCATCTGACGCACCGCATCGAGCAGTGGCTTGGCCTGATCAAAACGCTGCAGGTTGAAATAACTGTACCCCTGGTGGAATTTCAGGGTGGCAACCTGGCTGTTTTCAAGGTGACTCAGATCCGTTTTCTCATAGAAATTTACGGCCTGATAAAAATCCTTGTGGCGATAATAATACTCGCCCAGATGAAAACTCATCAGCTCCACGCGGCTTTTGTTTTCATCCAGCTCCACATATTCCACGGCCTGTTCCAATGCCGTTTTTTCGTTTTGCATTAATCCGCATACCAGAGTATAGTATTGCAGCTCCTGGGTATTCAGGGCCTGCCCGGTTCTGTCCGGTTCCCTTAAGCGATGATTTAATTCTCTGAAAATGGGATATGCCAGGCTGTATAGTCCCTGATGGTAATAATCTCTTGCTTGTTTAAAAGCTGCCTGCGGATCAGTGAAAAATCCAGTTTGTTGTGCCTGTACCAGCTGTAGTACGGAACAGCACATAATCGTAGCGACGATTCTTCTCACTTGTTGATGATTTTATTTTCAAATGGCCACTTGAAACCGGGTAAAGGTTTTAAATATTTTAATCATGACCAAATAACGTTCCAAACAACTGTGGATAATTGAAATGATTAACATTTTTTTGAAACCGGCTACCTAATTTTGGCAAAAATGCCTCATGAAAAAACTACTGTCCACCAGCTATCAGGAATGGGCTTTTGATACTATGGCACTGCTCCTGCGAATCACTTTGGGTGGATTAATGCTGGTGAATCACGGCTTTCAGAAACTGGTGAAATTCCCGAGTCTGCAATCCAAATTCAGCGACCCCTTTCATATCGGATCCGACTGGTCGCTCATCCTGGTGATCTTCGCCGAAGTATTTTGTTCGCTGATGATCATCGCAGGACTTTTCACCCGCCTCGCAGCCATCCCCCTGCTTATTGCCATGGGCACCGCGTTTTTCATTGCGCATAACCATGACGTTAAGGAAGGCGAAAAAGCCCTGTTGTTTCTGGCCGGATTCATGGCCATCCTCCTGGTGGGTCCGGGTCGCGCTTCACTCGACCGGATGATGGGACGATAGCAAAAACTTTAACAAAAGAAAAAACCAATATGTACGTAACAGAAACCCAGGTTCGGGTACGCTATGCCGAAACAGACCAGATGAACGTGGTATACCATGGGAACTATGCCCAGTATTTTGAAGTGGCACGCGCCGAGAGTATCCGAAAACTGGGACTTACCTACCGCGACCTCGAGGCCATGGGGATTTTTATGCCCATTGTAGAACTGCATACCAAATTTCTCCGTCCCGCTCATTATGATGATCTCCTGACCATCCGCACCACCCTGGCGCAGTTGCCAACCGATCACCGGATCGAGTTCCAGCAGGAAGTTTTCAATGAACAGCAAAAACTGCTCACCGTCGGGAAAGTGGTGCTGTATTTTATCAAGGCATCCACCCGCGAGAAAACGGCTATTCCGCCTGCGCTCTACGAAAAGCTGGCGCCTTATTTCAACACATCCAGCACTGAATAGAGTTTTTTAACGGCCGCCGAGCCGGAACCGGTATAATTATTCACCATGATGGCGAGTACATAGGTTCGGCCATCTGCCGCCTTATGGTAGCCGGCATAGGCACGGGCGCCACCGATGGATCCGCTTTTGATGCGCATACCGTTATAAACCGGCAGTCCCTGGTAAAAAGCGTTATACCAGGGTTGCTTTTGTGCCCAGTACAGCGCGCTGGCCAGTGCATGGGCTGTTACGCGGTTCTGCGGCGAGAGTCCGCTTCCATCCATAATCTGCAGGGCACCGGCTTCAATACCCCGCTGTTTCCAGAAGGCAATCAGTTGTTCCACGCCCTTAGACCCCGATGGCTCCTTGCCGGCTTTTATCGCGAGCTGCCGGATCATGGCCTCGCCATAGAGATTGATGCTCTTTTTAAGAAACCAGTGCACCAGTGAATCCATGGGCGGCGACTGTTCGGTTCCGAGTACTTTAAAATCACTTGCGGAGGGATGGCTTTCCCTGGATTCAAATCCCCCTGTTTTAACCAGATCCACCCCGGCGGAAGCAAGCGCTTTGGCGAAGGTTTCCGTCAGCACTTTCGAGGGATCCGGCATGGAACCTGATATCACGAATCCATTTTCGCCAGGCGGAATCGTGCCTTTCACAAACCCATTTGTTGCCCCGGGCGGAAGATAGATATATGCATTGTCGCCGCTTCCCCTGGCGCCGGTGGTAACGAAGGATTGGAGTTCTATGCCCGGTAATTGGGGTTGGGTGCGCAGGATTTTAACCGGTGCGCCTGCCGTGGTACCAGATGCCAGATACAAATCATACTGGTTCTCGCGCCAGTTCAGTGCCCTTACACCCGCGCCATAATAATTGCCGATATCTTCCCAGATCCACCCGTCGGGTACGGGCTCCACCGGCCAGTTGCTTTCATCCACCAGAATATCGCCGGTGATGGCAGTGATGCCCGCTTTTTTAACCAGATCCACCCAGCGTTGGATGACCAGCTCTTCGCGGGTGCCGCCATAGCGCCAGGAACCAAGGGAGGGATCGCCGCCGCCGCGCAACACCAGGTTGCCATTTAGCACCCCTTCGCGAATGGTGCCGGTATAACCGATGGTGGTTTGAATACTGGCTTTGGGCCCCAGCTCGGTCAACGCCGCTATCGCCGTAAGCACTTTGAGGGTACTGGCGGGTGCGAGTCCCATTTGCTCATTGAACTGATACACCGGTTTGCCCGTTGCCGCATCGAGCACCGACAATGAAAATGCTGCATGCTTCATGGTCGGGTCCTTCAGCAATACACGCACTTGCTGCTCCAGTTTGGCAGTCACAGTTTGTGCCTCTGCGCTGATAACGGCAAGTAAAATGATCAGTCCGGTTAGTAGTTGTTTAACACGCATGCGGCAATTTAGCCATTCAGGAAAAAACAGCCTAGCCAATTTGCCACTACCTTTACCATTCTAAATTGAAGTATGGAACTGATCAGAGCCAGTATCATCACCATTGGCGATGAGCTGTTAATCGGACAGGTAATAGACACCAACAGTGCCTGGATGGCGCAGGAATTAAATCAGGTAGGCATCACCGTTAGCAGGCGGGTGGCCGTGGGCGATGAGTGGAATGCCATCTGGAATGCCCTGGACCAGGAACTGCCGCAGGCGGATATAATCCTTATTACGGGTGGACTTGGTCCCACGGCCGACGATATCACCAAACCCCTGCTTTGCGAGTATTTCGGAGGGAAGCTGGTGATCGATCCGGGGGTACTGGCCCATGTCACCTATCTGTTTGAGCAAGTATTCAAGCGCCCGATGATCGAACGCAATATGCGCCAGGCCGAGGTTCCGGATCTGTGTACCGTTTTGCACAATGCCCGCGGAACAGCACCGGGCATGTGGTTCGAGAAGG
>DATCJQ010000021.1:0-6412 GCA_036562745.1 Flavihumibacter sp. | reverse complement strand
TCCCGCTTGTCTGTGTTATTTTTGACATGCATTCCTTTCTTTGAACCCCAGCATTTATCACAAAACCGATCAGATGCAAATTCCAAAACGCTTATACCAGGTCACAGGGATTCTGCTGTTCCTTGCCTGCCGTAACCCTCAAAACCAGCCTGTAGAAGAACGTGCCGTTACCGTGGTAGCCCGGGAGGTGAAGGAGAACTCCGTTACACGGGAAATATCCGTGAGTGGAAATATTGAAGGCGACCGCACCGTGAAACTCGGTTTTATGGTAGGGGGCAAGATCAGCCGGATCAATCCGGTTGAAGGCCAAAACATCTCCAGGGGCCAGCTGATAGCCACGCTGGATGATACGAATTACAGCATCGCCCGAGAGATGGCTGATGTACAGGTGAGTCAGGCTACGGATGAATACAATCGCCTCAAGCTGATGTATGAGCGAAACAGTATCAGTGAGAGCGATTTTAAAAAGATCGATTTCACCCTGCAGAGTGCGAAGGCGCAGCTAAAACTGCAGTCGAAAAATCTTGCCGATACCAAGCTCTATGCACCCTTCAGCGGGGTATTGCTGAAAAAGCTGGCCGAACCCGGGGAAATCGTGTCGGCCGGCATGCCGGTACTGGTGCTCAGCGATATCAGCAAAGTGAAAGTAAATGCTTATATACCCGAAAACCAGGTGGATCAGATTCGCATGGGGCAGGAAGCAGAGGTGAAGGTGAATGCCCTTGGGGAAAGCTTCACCGGCAAGCTGACTGAGCTGGGCGCGGCGGCGGATCTTACCACCCGCGCGTTTACGGTGCGGATCGAGCTGGCGAATCCCGGTTTAAAAATCCGTCCGGGTATGATCGCGGAGGTAAGCATTCCATCCACCCGGAATCAGTCGGTGATTTCGGTGCCGGCTTCTGCGATACTGCGCACGCCCGAGGGACAATCCTATCTTTTTGTTGCCGATAACGGAAAAGCTTTTCAGCGAAATATCAGCGTGGGGAATTTGTATGGCGATGAGATTGAAATCGTGTCGGGGCTATCCGCGGGGGAGAAAATCATTGTAGCCGGACAGCATAAACTCACCAACGGAACCCGGATTTCAGTAACCGACAAACAGGCGCCATGAATTTCATCGAAAAATCATTGAAGTATAGGCAGGTGACGCTGTCGGTGCTCTTCCTGTTTTTTGCAGTGGGAGTGTACTCGCTGTTCAATATGTCGAGGCGCGAGGATCCCAGGATCAGTATTCCGCAGGGACTGGTGGTGGCCTATTATCCGGGGGCCAGTTCGATGCAGGTGGAGGAGCAGGTGACCAAAAAGCTGGAGGAGTACCTGTTCAAATACGAGGAAGTGAACCGCGAAAAAACCTGGTCGGCCTCGCAGGACGGGAAGGTGGTGATCAATGTAGAACTGAAATCGGAGTCAAAGGATCATGATATATTCTGGAGTAAACTGCGTCAGCAGTTGCTGGTGGCCAAACAGGTGGACCTGCCCCAGGGGGTGATGGGGCCCATCGTAAACTCCGATTTTGGAGATACCGAGGCCATGATTTTTGGGATATCGGGCAAGGGGCAGAGCTATGATCAGCTCAACCAATATGCGCGTCAGCTGGAGGAGATGCTGCGCGCCATTCCCGAGGTATCGAAGATCAAGCGCAGCGGTGATATCGATGAGCAGATACTGGTAACCGCCAATACCGCGCAAATGGCGCAGTATGATCTGAAACTGCCCGAAGTGATCCGGATTTTGCAATCGCAGAACGATATCTACCCGACGGGTGATATTGATCTCTCCGGGGTTCAGGTACCGCTTTATACAAGGGGATTTTATAACACGCAGGAAGAACTGGCCAACCAGATCATCGGCACCTCGCGTGCCGGATCGATTGTACGACTGAAAGACATTGCCATCCTCAACCGCACTTATGCCGAGCCGGCAAGCAAGATCAAGGTGGATGATGAGAAGGCCTTAATCGTGAGTGTGCAGATGCAGGCTGGCAAGAACGTGGTAAAAGCGGGGGATAAGGTGCGGGAGAAACTGGAGCAGTTCAAGCGATCGGTTCCCTCGGGTGTGACCGTTACCACCATCGTGGACCAGCCCAGCGTGGTGAGTCATAATGTGAACAATTTTCTGCATGAATTTCTGCTGGCGATTATATCGGTGGTAATTGTGATCATCCTGATGTTGCCGATCAATATTGCGCTGGTTTCGGCACTGGCGATTCCCATGACCATATCGCTGACGCTGGGATTGATGAACCTGCTGGGCATCGAGCTACACCAGGTATCGCTGGCTTCGCTGATTGTGGTGCTGGGCATGGTGGTGGACGATGCGATTGTGGTGGCGGACAACTATGTGGAGCTTCTCGACAAGGGCATGAACCGCTGGGAAGCGGCCTGGAAAAGTGCCAGCGAACTGGTGGTGCCGATCTTTGTGGCCACGCTTACCATCATTTTTGCTTTCATCCCCATGGTGATGCTTTCGGGTACTGTTGGTGAATTCATACGCGCCATGCCGCTGACGGTGTCTATCGCCCTGGCTTCCTCCTTTATTGTGGCCATGTTTTTCACGCCGCTACTTTGTTATACGTTTATCAGGAAGGGCGTGCATACGCCGGATGCCAGCGGAAAAAAGAAAAGGGTCAGTCTGCTGGACAGTGTGCAGAAGGGGTATAACCAATTGCTGGATCGCTGTACATCGAATCCGCGTACCACGGCGATTATCGGATTATTGCCAATGCTGCTGGCGGTGATGCTGTACAAGTTTGGTATCAAACAGAAGTTTTTCCCCGAGGCAGAGCGGAATCAGTTTGTGATTGAGCTTTGGATGCCGACCGGAACCAATCTGGATGCGACGGAAAAAGCCATTGAGAAAATCGAAGCCTTGTTCCGGAATGATGAACGCGTGGTGAATTATAACAGCTTTATCGGCTCTTCGGCACCCCGGTTCTACTATAATTTTTCACCGGAGTTTCCTGTGACCAACTATGCGCAAATACTGCTGAATACCACGGATACCAGGGCGGCGGAAGTCCTCACGGAAGAACTGGCTAATAAGATTGAGCAGGTGGTGCCCGAGGGATCGCCGCAAGTGCGACTCATGCAACAGGGTAAGCCGCTCAAGGCGCCGGTGGAGGTCAGAATCTGGGGCGACAATATCGTATTCCTGAAAAATATTGCACAACAGGTCGATAGCATTATACGCAACACAAGGGGCAGCGCTTATGTGCGGGATGATTTTAAGGAAGATTATTTCGGGCTGGATATCCGTCTGAAGCCTGAAGCAGAGCGACTCGGTTTTACCACCGAAGCGGTGGCAAAGGCCGTGTATACCGGATTTGCGGGCGCACATGTAACCACGATTCGCGAAGGGAACAAGGCCGTGAAAGTGGTGTTCCAACTCGAGGAAAATGCAAGGCAATCGACCAATGATATCAATCGCTTCTACCTGGTGTCGCCAGCCACGGGAGCGCATGTGCCGCTGTCGCAGATAGCTGAGCTGAAACCCGTATGGAAAACCGGTCGGATCATGCATCGCAACGGGGTACGGGTGCTGACAGTCCAAAGCAATACGCAGGATAAGGTGCTGCCCTCCGAACTTCTGAAGGCAATCAAACCGGAGATTGCGAGACTGGAGCTGCCGGAAGGCTATGTAATCACCTATGGCGGCGAGGACCAGAATCAGCGAGAAACCTTCCCCGAGATGATCGGCGTACTGGGAATCAGCCTGATCCTGATTTTCTTTACGCTGCTCTTCCAGTTCCGGAATCTCAAAGAGGCCGGCATCATCATGCTGACCATTCCGCTGGCCATGTTCGGGGCCATGCTCGGACTTTTTGTAACCGGAAACAATTTCGGGTTTACCGCCTTTGTGGGGATTATCAGTCTCTCGGGCGTGGTGGTACGGAATGCCATCATCCTGATTGATCATATTCACGAGCTGGTGCGCGATCATGGAATGGATCTGCGGACGGCCACCATCGAAACGGGCAAACGAAGGTTTCGTCCCATTTTCCTCACGGCCATGGCCGCAGCTTTTGGGGTGTTACCCATGATCTTATCGGGATCGCCGATGTGGAGTCCGCTTGCCAGTGTGATAGCTTTTGGCGTGGTGATCGAACTGGTGAACGGGTTGCTCTGTGTGCCCGCGTTCTACCTGCTGTGGGTGGTGCCTAAATCTGAAAAGAAAAAATCGTGATAATGAATAAGCGATTAAAGAAATCTGTGCTGTTATTGCTCGCCGGAAATCTCTGCTTACTGCCGGAGCTTTCCGCGCAGGAAAAACTGAATCTTACCCTGGAAGAAGCGATTGAAGCAGCCCGAAAGAATAACCAGCTGCTGCAAATCCGTAAACTGCAGGTGTCGGAAAAAGACGCAAAGGTGAAAGAAAGCCAAATTCGGTTATACCCGTCCGTTAGTGTGAACGCGGGCTATCAATACAATACAGCTATCGGTGAGCTGGCCGTGCCTGCAGGATCCTTTGGGGAGCTGCCGCTGTACTATCCCAATACCGGCATTGTAAACGTAGCCATGCCCAATGAGGGAAAGACCTTTGACGTAAGCCGGCATAATAATCTGAATGCCGGTGTGCTGGCTTATCAGCCGCTTACCCAGCTGGCGAAGATCAAAACCGGGGTGGAAGTTTCGAAAACGGATGCGGAAATCGCCCGGGCTGAGCAGCGTAAAACTGAATCGCAGATCGTGAATGCGGTGGAGCAATATTATTACGGGATTTTATCCGTTCAGAAAAGAAAGCTGGAAGCACAGAAAAAGATTGAGCTGGCCAAATTGAAATTGTACGATGTGCAATCGGCTTTGCTGGCAGGGAAAACCACCGATCTGAGCGAATTGGGATTGAATGCCGAGATCGCGAATGAGGAGCAGGAATTGCTGAAGTTGAAATTTCAGGAAGAGGATTATCTGGCGGAGTTGAAAACATGGACGGGGATTCGTGATTCGGAACTGGTTTTAACTGATACGGGGTTTTCGGGGCCAGTAATGGCCATTCTGGACGATTATCAGACCGCAGCACTTAAGCATAATGCCGATTTGAAAATCGCGGAGCTGCAAAAGCAGAAAGCCGGACTCGCGGTAAAAGCTGCGCGGCAAAATTACACTCCCGATTTCGGTGTGTTTGCCGGATATGCCTACCAGGAAGGAAACCGGATTTTGCCGAAAAGCAACCCCTATGCCGGGCTGAGTTTCAAATGGAATATCCAGGATCTGCTCACCAACCGGCAGTCGGTAGCCCAGTATCAGTTGCTGCGCGAACAGGCCGGGGCCCATGAGGAATATCTAAGGGAACAGACCATGGTATCTATTGAGAAAGCCTATCGGAAAATGAAACAGGCCGAGGAGTTGATTGCGGTGGCCCGGAAGGCGGTCGGATACCGGAAAGCGGAATGGAAGGTTCGGCAGGACCGCCGTGATGCGGGGCTGGCAAAGCCGATCGAGCTGCTGGAGGCCGAAGCGGCTCTTGCAAAATCGGAAGCGGATCTGTATGGAGCGATTATGAGTCTGAAACTGGCGCAGGCGGAACTGAAAATGCTCACGGAAGAATAGATTACCAAGAACAGGTTGAAATCAGTAAAGGTTCGACTTTCCTAAAGCCGTAACTTTATCAGATCGATGGCAATGTCGAAAGTATATAAGTCGCGAATCGGCCCGGAATTGTGGGCTACCCTAATACCCGTAACCATTGCGATGTTTTTTATGGTGATGCAGGAAGATCGCAAATGGTACGGTATTGTCATTCTCTGCCTGGTGTTTGTTTTTATCATTCATCTCCTGATGACGACCGACTACACCATTGAAAAAGAGAAACTGCTGATAAGATCGGGCATTATCTACCGGCAAACCATCGATATTCAGTCCATACACAGAATTGTAGAGACTTTTAATCCTCTTAGTTCCCCGGCATTGAGCCTGGACCGGTTGAAGATTTACTACGGGAACCGCAAGGCCGTGATGATATCACCGAGGGATAAGAGACAGTTTGTTAATCATATTAAGTCGATAAATTCAACGGTAGAAATTGTATACCGGTCACGTTAAATTTTGTCACAAAGGATGGCCGGAGGATAATGAGCATTATCGCATGTCAAACTTTTGGTGGGCCCTGTATCTGCGTTTGCTGAAACGTTTTGTTGAATCGGGTGAATTTGTTCCTTATGCAGAGAGGTTGAACGTTTAATTCTGATTGATGAAACCTTTAATCGTATTGGCGCTTGTTTTTGTGATCGCCCTGGTGGTGATCCGGCTGCTCAGGAAGCAATGGGATTTCCACGTGCCGGCATTGATTGCCATGTCGGCTATGTTGCTGTTCACCGCAGGCATGACCATGATGCTCCCGGATTTTGTTCCATTTAAGAAGGAGATGGTATACCTGACGGGATTGATCGAAATCGCTGCAGCGATCGGATTGCTGG
>DATCJQ010000019.1:0-2116 GCA_036562745.1 Flavihumibacter sp. | reverse complement strand
TCCGGCTATACCATTGATGCGCATCAAATCCGCATGGTTTACCCAGGTAAGGATCAGGGTTTCGGGGAGTTTGGATCCGGCTGCCAGTATCTCGCGACCGGCTTTAGTTCCTGCCTTCTGTAACAAGTCATCCGTGGTTTTAATGCCATGAATTTCCAGGCGCGCTGCATACGCGCTTCCGATTCCTTCGATGTCAATTACATTGTAGCTCATTCATTCCAATCTTTAGTGTATCTAAATATACAATTTTGTGCATTCGGATAAAAAAAAGCAACCCATTGTTATGAGCTGCTTTTCCAATACTAATGCGATTGGGTATTTTATATGCCGATCAGTTATTTTAGAAACTGCTGAAGCGCAAACCAACAGTATACGGAGTGAAATCAAGTCCTTTTTTGAACATGGATTCTGTGGCATATGAGCCATATACCTGTATCGGTCCGAGATGCAGTTCGCCAATATAGGCCAGTTTGAAATCATTCAATCCCAGATTGCCTTTCAGTTTCTCTTTCCCGGTTTCTGCACTACGATACTTCTGGCGTGAACCATACATATAACTTCCGCTGATACCGGCACTGATTCCGAAGGAACGTTCCAATGGTTTGTTGGGGGTGAAATTAAAGTTCAGCATCACCGGAACAGTGATATAATTCATGGCGAGTTTGTTCTTGTCGTAGTCGATATCCTGGTCGAGATAAACACCGGGTCTGGGTTTTTTCACGAAACGGATATCTTCCTCAAAACGGAAATTGTAAAACTCCAATCCGGCACCATAACGCAGATTCACCACATGCTGAATCAGATTCAGTCTTGCCTGCAGGAACCATATATTTACGTTGATGGATTTCGCATTGCGCAGATTGAACCAGTCGGATGATACAGTCTCATCTCCTTGTGCAAATGCGATAGTTTCCTGGCTGGAATAATTCGTATTGTCCACGAAATTGTTGAATCCCAGATCAAAGGCAAACCAGTAATAACTGTTATTTCTGTGACGGTCGTTCCGGCGGTTTTTGATCTGCAGATTATATTCCTTACTCGTACCTGCACCCTGGCCATTTTTCAGGATGATGATATTCCCGATGCGCATGGTGTCGCCTGTTTTGGGCACATTTTCCGAGCTGTCTGTTTGCGCCTGCAATGTGGTAAGGGCACAGGTTGCCAGGGCCAAGAGGCTGATCTTCTTAAGCATATAAGTGGTTTTCAATGTTTAGTATTATTGTTCATTCGAGGCGGTGAATACGCCGGGTTTAGCACGATCTTCTGAAAGCGGATTGTTTTTATCTATGAATCGACCGGCTTTGCGAAGCAGCCCGCGAAGCGGAGTCTTGCGGATCACCTCCTTGCCCGGTATGAATACTACGTTATCGTTGTCAACATCATTCATGGCTACCAGTACCGGCTCGTTGGACGTTTGAACCGGAATGATCACGTTATTCCTGGCCTGATTAACGCCTGGTTTTTCCACTTCGATTACGGGTTTTGTATTGGCAGCCATATTGCCATCAACGGCGACCGGTGTTTCAACGGCAGGCAGAAGCGGATTGGCTTTTGAAGTGGTTTCGGTTGTGCTGTTTTCCACAGGCTGAGGTGTTGCTTTTGCCAGCTGCTGACTCGCCGCTTCGTATCCGTTTGCCACGGTGGCCGCTTTTTGCGATTTTGTTTCGCTGAGTAGGGGCGACACTTCGGTTCGAGCGTGCAATTGTTCTACTTCGCTGGTTGATTCCTGCTTTTCTGCTTTTGCCAGCTGCGGAGCTTCGTTAACTGCTTTTTCTGCATCCTTGTTTTCCTCGATGGCTGCTGCTTTCGATTCCGGCTGGTTATTGGCCAGTGAATTGCTGGAACCGGAGTTCACGGTTTCCGAAGAATTCATCATCCAAAACAATCCCAGGGCCAGGATTACTGCTGCTGCAGCTGCATGCCTCGTCCAGGTGGCGAACATGGCCCGCACCACCACTTTTTCCTGACGATAAAGTGTTTCCTTATGGGGGAATACGATCTGCGGATCGGGACTGTATTTCACACGTTGGATCAGTTCGAAATCAGCCTGCAGCTCCGGATGATCGTACACGAATTTCTCGGTGGCCGCTTTTTCTTCATTGGTCAGTTCATTATC
>DATCJQ010000015.1:0-2163 GCA_036562745.1 Flavihumibacter sp. | reverse complement strand
GGCTCTGGAAATGTTTGTGCAATATGGGGTGAAGAGCCTGGACCAGCTGATCGGTATGTTCGCTTTTGCGATCTACAATAAAAAGACCCGCGAGCTGGTGCTGGCCCGCGATCATTTTGGTATCAAACCGCTTTTCTATACACAGATAGGAGAGGGCTTTGCTTTCAGTTCAGAGCTCAAAACCCTGGCGAAACTACCCGGATTTGATAAGACCATCCATCCCAAAGCCCTGGTAAGTGCGCTGAACTATTCCTGGGTGGCGGGCAACCAGTCGATGTTCCGCAACTGTTTCAAACTGCCACCGGCACATTACCTGCTGTATCATCCCGATCGCAGTAAGGAGATCGTGAAATACTACGATCTCAAACCCACTGTTAATCCGGCCTACACTTCGGAGGATGCCATCGTTTCCGATATAAAGGCCACGGTGGAAGCTTCGATCGAACGTCATATGGTGGCCGATGTGCCCGTGAGCAGTTTTCTGAGTGGGGGACTGGATTCCTCCCTGATTTCGGTGCTGGCCAAAAAGCATAATCCCGATTTGTCAACCTATACCATTTCCACCACGGGAAGGGATAAAAAGGTGGAGAAAATGCCGGATGACGAGAAATATGCGCAGGAGCTGGCCGATCAGTTCGGATTCGATCATAATGTTATTGAGATCACCCCCGATATTATCAAAATGCTTCCGGAAATGGTGCGCACCCTGGATGAACCGATCGGTGATCCGGCTGCCATCAATACCTATATCATCTGTAAAGCGGCGCGGGAGCGGGGGGTGAAAGTGTTGTTGTCGGGCATGGGTGCCGACGAGATCTTCTTCGGATATCGTCGTCAGAAAGCCACCCTGCTGTCGATGCAGTTCAACAAACTGCCCGGATTCGTGCGGGCTGCCGGCAAGTTTACCGCATCCTTATTGCCGGTAAAAATCGGCAACAAGGGGTTCCGGTTCGGTCGCTGGGCCAAACGTTTCTTCAGCCTGGTATCGCTGCCCCCCAGCCAAACCTATATGCGCAGTTATTCGTATTACAGTCCGGATAGCCTGCGCGAACTGGTTACACCGGCCTATCAGGATGCCATTCCCGAGCTCATTAAAGAACATGACGAAATTTTTAATGCGAAGTTTAAGGGCGATCTGGTAAATCAAATGTGCAACACTGATCTGAGCATGTTTATGCTGGGACTGAACCTTACCTATACCGACCGGGCATCCATGGCCGCATCGGTGGAAGTAAGGGTGCCTTTCATAGATAAGATAGTGATAGAGAAGGCAATGCAAATCCCCGGGCCCTACAAAATCCATAAAAAAGAACCGAAATATATATTAAAGAAGGTGGCGGAGTCGTTCTTGCCTAAGAGTATAATTTATAGGCCCAAAGCGGCATTTGGAGCACCGATCCGTTCCTGGATTTCAACTGATCTGCGGGAGATGGTGGATGATTTATTGTCGAAAGAGAACATTGAGAAGCGCGGCATCCTTAATTTCGGGGCCGTAAAGAAACTGATTGAGGACGATCGGAAGGGTATCGAAGACAATGCTTACCAAATTTATCAATTGATTACCCTGGAGCTTTGGTTCCGGGAGTTTTTAGATAACTGATACAAACACAAAAATGAAACAGGTTATTCAGAACTTTAAAACCGGAGAATTGTATGTAGACGAAGTGCCGATGCCGAAGCTCTCCAGCGGGATGGTATTAGTGGAGAATAACTTTTCCCTCATCAGTGCCGGAACCGAACGCAGTACCGTAAAAGTGGCCCAGGCTAACCTGCTCAACAAAGCCCGTCAGCGGCCCGACCTGGTAGCGCAGGTGCTGCAAAACATAAAAAAAGAAGGATTAAAAGCGACGCTTGAGAAAGTAAGAACCAAACTCGACTCCCTTAAAGCGCTTGGATATAGTACCAGTGGTACCGTCCTTTCCTCGCTCGACCGGAACGGAAGTTTCCAGACCGGCGACCGGGTTGCCTGTGCCGGACTGGATTATGCCTCTCATGCCGAAATCATTGCCGTACCGCAAAACCTGGTGGCAAAGGTTCCGGATAATGTTAGTTCCGAGGAAGCGGCTTTCACCACGCTGGGTGCTATCGCCCTGCAAGGTGTACGCCAGGCCGATCCCAGGCTGGGTGAAAAAATCTGTGTAATCGGACTGGGATTGCTTGGTC
>DATCJQ010000011.1:0-12609 GCA_036562745.1 Flavihumibacter sp. | reverse complement strand
CTACATACTCCTTCCATTTTCCTTTCAACAGCAGTGCCTCATTTCAAAAGTCTTCATTACACTAAAAACTGCTTTATGAACCCAAGAACAAGTTTGAAACGACGTGATTGGAAAAAGCTATTCTTCGGCCTCGCTTTCCAGCTGTTCACGCTGGCAGTGATCGGCCAGGTAACTATTTCCGGAACGGTTACCGATGACAACGGATTGCCTTTATCTGCCATTTCGGTTCAGGTTAAAAACACCACCATAGGTGCAACCACCGATCAAAACGGATTTTACAGCTTCACCAGCGATTTGAAGCCGGGCCGCTATGTGCTCGAATTTTCGGGAATCGCTTACAAAACCCTTTCACAAAACCTTACTATTACGGATGCCAAAACCTATACGGTGGACGTAAGTCTGCGTTCCGACGCCACCAACATGGATGAAGTAATTGTAACGGGTACTTCTCTCGGCACCACCCGTCGCCAGTTGGGTAGTTTTGTTGCTTCCGTAAAAGGCGATGAGCTCACCAAGGGAACCACGGGCAACGTGCTGGCTGCCATGCAGGGTAAAACACCAGGTGCACAGATCGTGCAAAACAGCGGTGACCCCGGCGGAAGCATCTCCGTACGTCTGCGTGGAACCAATACCATCACCGGTTCCAGCGAACCGCTTTATATCATCGATGGTGTGATCGTAAGTAATAGTGCCCGTCGGGTTACCAACACCCAGGCTGCCTATGATGGATTGATTTCACCGGCTCCCAACCGCCTGGTGGATATCAACCCGGCCGATATCGAACGTGTGGAAGTACTGAACGGTGCCGCAGCTGCAGCTATCTATGGTAGCCGCGCCAATGCGGGTGTTGTACAGATCTTCACCAAACGAGGCAGCACCGGAGCTCCGCAGGTGAGTTTCAACACTTCCATTAACATGAATCAACTGAGAAAAGATGTGGGTTATAACAAAGCCCCGGTGAAATTCGGCGGACCGGCTGATGGTCCGGGTGCCGTTACACAGGATATCCTTTCTCCAGCCCTCACCAATACCACACCGGTTGAACGCTACAACTACTGGGACTATATTTTCCGCACCGGTATTGGTACCGATAATAATATCTCCGTACGTGGTGGTAAGGACAAGACCAAATATTTCATGTCTGCCTCTTATCTCTACAACCAGGGTATCATTAAAAACACCGATTTCAACCGTTTCAGTTTCCGTGTAAATGTAGACCAGGAGCTGGCCAAATGGCTGAACGTGAATGCCGGTGTGAACTATGTGAATAGTGCAGCCAACGAAAAACCCGATGGCAACTCCTTCTTCTCTCCCATCAACAGTGTTACCATCATCGGTAACTTCCACGATATCTGGAACCGCGATGCGAACGGAAACCTGCAGGCGGTGGGTGAACGCGGACGGATTAACCCGGTAAGTATCATTGAAGACTTCAAACAGAAAAACCAGACCAACCGCGTGATCAGCTCTCTGGGCCTGAAACTGAAGCCGTTCAAGGACTTCACGGTGGACTATACCATGGGTATCGACAATATCTCTCAGGTGGGTACCACTTATATTCCGCCCTATACCTATAATGCGAGTCCTGATTTCTGGGGTGGCGGTGCATCTCTTGACCCCACACTGAACGGATATGCATCCGTGGGTACCAACCAACAGTTCCTGATCAACCATGAGATTAACGCCACACTGAATAAAAATATCACCGAAGATCTGATCTCCACCACCCAGGTTGGATACCAGGTGCAATACGAACGTTCCAACTATACCGTGAACCAGGGTCGTGGTTTAGCGCCCTTTGTGCAAACAGTAGGCGGAGCCAGTACCATATTGCCGGGTATCGACTCACGTAGTGAGATCTCCATCTCCGGGGGCTACCTGCAGCAGAACTTTAAATTCAAGAACCGCTACTTCCTTACCGCAGCGGGACGTATTGACGGCTCCTCTGTATTCGGGGAGGATCATCGGAACCAGTTCTATCTCAAACTGAGTGGTTCTTATGTAATGAGTGACGAAAACTTCTGGGAGGGACTTTCCAAAACCTGGAACTATTTCAAACTTCGTGCGGCATATGGCGAAAGTGGTAACATGACCGGTATCGGTGCATACGATCGCTATAATATCTACAATGCTTCACCATTGGTGGGAAGAACAGCGCTGATGTCACCCGGTACGCTGGCTAACACGAATATGAGTCCCGAAGTGCAGAAGGAACTTGAAATCGGTGCCGATATGGCATTCTTCGACAGCCGTTTGAATGTTACTGTCAATTGGTATAACAAGCGGGTATCCGACCTGTTGATCAACCGTTTCATTGCGCCCTCTACCGGTTACACCAGCCTGCTGGATAATATCGGGGTGGTACGGAATAAGGGTATCGAACTCATGATCGGCGGTTCTCCGATTAAGAAGAAAAATTTCCGCTGGGATGTGGATCTGATTTACAACCGCAACCGCAACAAAGTGGAAGAGATTCCGCAGGGTCTGATCCAGTTTAACCTGCCTGCCGGTGCCGTATCGCTGCTGCCCGGCGCTCCGATTGGTGTGTTCTACGGCTTCTTCTTCGCCCGCGATGAGAAAGGCAACCTGCTGACCAATGCAGATGGAATTCCCGTACAGGAAAGAGGCGTACAGAACACCAACCAAACCTATACTCCGCAACGTGGTGCCGATGGAATGCCCAGTGGTACTCCCCTGCGTAAAATCATTGGTGATCCCAACCCCGACTGGACCGGTACACTCGTAAACAATTTCGAATACAAAAACTGGTCGCTGCGCGTTCAACTGGATGCCGTACAGGGAGTGGATGTATTCAACGCCGACTTCCGTACCCGTCAGGGTGTGGGCAATGGTGCAGAGTTTGCCGAGAAAGAACACAGAGGCCTGCTGCCCAGAGGTTATGTAAGTGGTGTGTACGCAATTGAAGAATGGCGCATCGATAACGGAAGCTTCGTTAAGCTGCGTGAAATCTCTCTTAGCTACAGCCTGGGTCGCATCAACAAGGCGATCAGCGACTTAAGGTTAGGCCTTTCTGGCAGAAACCTGATCAGTTGGGATAATTACAACGGATTTGATCCGGAAACCAATGCCGGCGGAGGAAGCAATATTGCACGTGGTATCGATTTTGGGAACGTACCTATACCCAGAACCTTTGCCTTTAACATCAGTGCAAAATTCTAGTACCTAACCCACAAATTAATTGTATGAAAAAGATTGTATATAAAGGATTTCTTCTCACCCTGCTAACAGCCAGTCTGGCCGGATGCAAAAAGAATTTCGACCACCCGGGTGCGACCCCGGTGAATAGTGCGCTCACTACTTCCACCGGTTTGACTGGTATTACTGTCGGTTTGCAGAAGCAATACAGTGTTGGACGTCAGTCATCCCTTTACAACCTGGTAACCGCCAACGGTTTCACTACCATGGAACTCAGCCTGCGGAACGAGGGTAACACGGATGAATTCAATATGTCCAAGGGTGGCATCAACGTGGATGGCAACAATAACATCCTCGGCAACCTCTGGGCAAACAGCCTTAAGATCATTTTCGATGCCAATAACGTGATCAACAATGCGCCCAACCTGGGTGATAAAGGATACGCAGCCGGCCTGATCGGACATGCCTCCATCTTCAAAGCGCTGGCATTGGGTAACCTGTCGATGTTCTGGGAGCAGATTCCTGCTGCCATCGGAGAAAATGCCAGTTTCATTCCCCGTGCGCAGGGGTTTGATCAGGCCCTTGCAACTATCGACAATGCATTGACGGCTATCGCAGCCAATCCCATTCCGACTTCGCTAACCGCCAACCTGCCCACCGGAATCGAAATTCCGAACACATTGCAGGCATTAAAGGCAAGGTACCTCCTGTTCAAGGGCGACTATGCAGGAGCACTGGCAGCAGCCAATCTGGTGGACCTCAACGTGAAGAGCGTGATGAGCTTTGACGCGGTTAGTCCCAACCCGATCTTCAACGTAGCCACCGCTACCAATAACGTGTTCCAGGTAATCGACTCCACTTTTGGTTTGCCCGAAGCACTGCATCCCGAGATGTCAGACGGACGGGTGAACTTCTACATGAGTGTGAACGAAACCATTGCTCCGCGTTGGAGGATCAAAGGTTTTGGAGCAGATCTGGCAACTGCCTGGCCGATTTTTGTTCCGGGTGAAATTACCCTGATCAAAGCCGAAGCCATCGCAAGAGGTGCCGGCAGCGGTAACCTGGCCGATGCGATTGTGGAGTTGAACAAAGTAATGACCAAGGCTCCGGGGGCTGACCCCTATGGAATCGGAGCTAACGGCGCCCCCTATGCGGGAGCAGTAACACAGGATGCCGTGTTAACCGAGATCTATCGCCAGCGTGCCATAGAACTCTACATGCAGGGGCTGCGCCTGGAAGATATGCGTCGTTTCAACCGCACGGCGGAACCCAATGTGGAAAGACGCCGCAATTTCTTCCCCTATCCGTTCCGCGAGCGTGATTACAACCCGAACACGCCCAACGATCCCGCGTTCTAGTTTCAGTTGGTTATATTTTAATTTGGTTAAGTCAGTAGCAGTAAGACAAAGGGGATATCCGACTGGATATCCCCTTTCTTTATTTATTTCCTGAATGCATCCAATCCGCATTGTAACCATTGCAGGTATTCATCCGCATCGGGCGTATACCCTACCGGGTTATTGAGGAGTTTTTCGTCTGGCGACAGCACCACATACAGTGGTTGCGAGGCATTTTTGAAGTTTTCCGTCTGGAAGGTGGCGAATTTGTCACCGATGGTTTTGATCTCCTTACGAACACCGCCCGGAGCCTCATAAATAAACTGCTGATCTTCGGGCAGTTTTTTGCGGTCATCCACATACAGCGAAACCAGAATAAAGTTTTCGCTGATCATATCATGAATGGCGGGCTGAGGCCATACATTTTCTTCCATCTTGCGGCAATTCACACAGGCCCAGCCGGTAAAATCGATGAGCAGGGGCTTGTTCTGTTCTTTAGCCAGCGCCAGGGCTTTTTCATAATCGTTGATCACCTCGGGTTCCAGCCCCTTGCCTCCCGCATCACTGTACACGCTGTAGGTAAGTGGTGGGGGGAATCCGCTGATCAGAGCCAGATTCGCATATCTGGAATTGGTCAGTCCGGGTAATAAATAAAGCGTAAACAATCCGAATACAACGGCGAAGCCTACCCGCAGATTGCTGAGTTTCTTAACCGGTCCCTCATGCCTAAATCGAATCACGCCAAAGAGATAAAGGGTAAGCGCTGCGCTGATGAGGATCCAGATGGCGAAGAAAACTTCCCTCTTCAGCAGTCCCCAGTGCATGACGAGATCGGCATTGCTGAGGAATTTCATGGCGAGGGCAAGTTCCACGAACCCAAGCACGATTTTTACCGTGGTAAGCCATCCCCCTGATTTGGGAATAGCGCTTAACAGATTCGGGAAGAAAGCAAATACCGCAAAGGGCAAAGCCAGTGCGAGACCGAATCCGCCCATCCCCGCCGTAAGCTGCATGGCGCCGCCGTCGGTAGACAGTGATCCGGCCAGCAGTGAGCCCAGAATCGGCCCGGTACAGGAGAAAGAAACCAGGGCCAGCGTCAGAGCCATAAAGAAAATGCCCAGTCCGCCACCGATACCCGATTTGGAATCGACACTGTTGGACAAGCTGCTCGGCAGGGTGATTTCAAACAATCCGAAAAAGGAAAGTGCAAACACCACAAAAATCACGAAGAAGAGCAGGTTCAGCCAGACGTTGGTGGAAATATTGTTGAGTATTTCGGGATTCAGCGAATCCATCAGGTGGAAGGGCGCTGAAAGCAGAATATAGATCAGGAAGATGAAGAAGCCATACAGCATCGCGTTTGCGACACCTTTTTTCTTGTCCTGTGATTTTTTGGTAAAGAATGAAACCGTCAGCGGAATCATGGGGAATACGCAGGGCGTGAAGAGGGCAATCAGTCCGCCCAGAAATCCCAGGATGAAAATATTCAGCAATCCGCCGCCTGATGCCGACTCAATACCAGTACCGCCACAGGAAGCGACGGGATTGTCGAGCCGGATCGCCTTTCTTTTGAGCGAATTATCGTTGCCGCTTACTGTTTTTAATCCCGCTGCCACCAATTCCCCCCCAGCACTGATCTGGTAGCGGAAAGGTACTTCTTCGGGACCGACAATTTCCTCGCCTTTCAGCGCCATATAGAGAATGGTACCGTTCAGATATTGCCCCCCATCGGCGGAGGGGTCCACTTTGAGGGGGATTTCGATCTGTACTTCGTTTTCGTAATAAGGAATGCGTGCATTATCGAATAGCGGTTCCGGATTGGAAAGCAGATTTCCTTTTTCTACGGGAACATCCAGTTTATCGGCTGAGGCGGAGTCGGCTTGAATTCTTGTATTCGGCTGATCATCGGATGCGCTGAGGGAATAGAGTTTCCATCCCGGTGCGATGCTGGCTTTGAAAATCAGTTTGGCATCTTTCCCCTGGCCTTCGCTGCTGAACGACCACTGAACCGGCGCGGGATTATCCTGTGCGGTTGCGGCAAACTGGAAGGCAATAAAACTGAAGAGAAGTAAAAATATGCGTGTGTTCATAGCGGCTGGGTTTGGGATGAATCAGGTTGTTAGTCACCCAGCGGCACCTTAAAGTTTACTGTTGCGGGAGGCAGACATTCTTTATCGTTACAAACCATAAACTCCACTTTCCCTGCCAGGGCAGGTTTGGCTTTGCCCTTCACTTTAACAACCTGAACGAAATCCACTTTCTTCTCGTAGTATCTTACTTCGGAACCAAATGCGTCTTCGTATACCTTTTTGAGATTGCCGTGTTCTTTTACTTTTCCTTCAAGCGTAATCAGCGGACTCTTCACAAATTCGAAGGTGGTGGAAACCGGACCGTCACCGCCATCCTGGGCATAAATATGATAGGTACCGCCGATATCAGCCGTCATTCTCACCTCGTAGGTGTTTTCTGCCAGTTTTTTGGAATGGAAAGTCCACTTTACCTGTTTATCGCTTTGGGCAAAGCTGGTTGCGGCTACTAACAAGACTACCAGGGAGAGTAACATTTTTTTCATGCCACAAAATTGAGAGAAAAATTACAAATGTTATGTTAACCCATAAACCGTCGTTAAACGCTTACTGGCGCTTGTGAGGCAGAACCCAACCGCTCGGTATTTAAAAAAGCTTTTCGAAAATGATACGGCCGTCGGTATTACCGAGTGCGGTGGAGGTAGCTCTTTCGGGGTGAGGCATCATACCCACCACGTTTCCGGCTGCGTTGCGGATACCGGCGATATTACGCAGGGCTCCATTGGGATTGGCTTCGGCATTTACCACACCATTGGCATCGCAGTAACGGAACAGCACCTGGTTATTGGCTTCGAGCTGGTCGAGAGTGGCTTCATCGGCGAAATAACGCCCTTCACCGTGAGCAATCGGAATTTTCAGGGCTTTATCAATTCCTTCGCTTTTGAGGTAAACATTCTTACAAATGAACTGCTGATTAGCATTGCGCAACAGTACGCCGGGCAGCAGATGTGCTTCGCAGAGAATCTGGAAGCCATTACAAACTCCCAGTACCTTACCGCCTTTATTGGCGAATTCGATTACGCTCTGCATCATGGGACTGAAGCGGGCCACGGCACCGCAGCGCAGGTAATCACCATAAGAGAAGCCGCCGGGCAGTACAATACAATCGTCGGTGGTAAAGGCAGAGAGATCCCGATCCTTATGCCAAAGCATGATTACTTCCTTGCCCAGATCCTGTTGGAGGGCATCCTGCATATCTCTGTCACAGTTGGAACCGGGAAAAGCGACTACACCAAACTTCATGTACGTTTAAATTAAAGCGCAAAAGTAATAAAACTCATCAGTTTTTAAAGCTAATCAGGAAGTCATTGGGAAATAATTAGCAGCAATCGCAAAGGCGAACAGGATCCAATGCAGAATCAGGGGAAACATTCGGCGTTCCGGATAAAAATAAGCGGCCGCATGAAAGCAGGCAATCGGAATGATGCTCAGCATCCAGTGCTGATAGTTCTCACCCGGATTTACAAGGATAACCAGGAGTCCCACCAGCATAATCACCAGCAGCAGGCTCCAGTTTTTCCGCACCTGGATCAGCATCTTGTTCAAATTATCCTGTACGAAATAACCGCCCACGAGGAAGGGAATAACCAGTAACAACATACCGCCGGTGATCCAGAGCGAAGCCGGGAGCCGTGGTAAATGGAACTGAATGGATGGTAATAATTCGGCAGGATTCCAGTGGTCGGTGAGATACATCACCACCATCAGGAAATAAAACGGTGCCATAAACCCGATCAGGGCCACGAGGAATTCGCCGATCCGCACCGGACGCGTGATAAATATTCCTAATATAACCATCACCACAAATGCGATGGAGGGTGTATACAGGAGGGGCAGAATGCCCACGATCAGACAGGTATTGAAGATGGCCCCCATGGCCCGGGTATTGTTATACCAGCCGATCATGCCATACCAGACCCAGATCAGTCCGAAATTCACCAGCAGGGTGCTGGAGAACTGGTTCCACTCGGGAAGCAGGGAGCTGACCAGGAGGAAAGACATCCCAAAAAGGTAATTTGGCCTGGGCAGAAGCTTTACATTGTTGGCGATCCTGTTCAGCAAACTGGCCTGTAGGTATATTAGCAGAAAAGCCAGGACGGAATAAAAATAGCTTCGCTCACCAAACAGGGGCGATACAGCCTTTAATAGTAACTTATAGAGATAGTTGTCATCTTCCTGACGCAGGGGTGCGTTGCCGTACAGGAAAATGGGAAACTTGACGATCAGGGCATAAATCAGCAAAACGAGTGCATTCCCCGGATTTTTTTGCCTGAAAATTCCTATCACTATGGCTTGGTTTATTAAAACTCAACTTTGGCGAAACAAAGGTAATTCCTGTACAAACAGGGAATGATCATCTGCCTTGCACTAACCTGCTTACCAAATCTTGGCATAAAATCATAGCCCTTATCCAGGTTCTTCAGGGTCGGATAACGGGTTATCTTACCGGAAGGATCGAGACTCTGGTCTGATAAAACGAAAGTCCGACGCTCGAAAGTATTAAAAAGAAAGTGTACTTCGCCGCCCGTATTCATATTTCCGTACGAAATCAGGTTATCGCTCTCGTCATCAAACTGGGCTTTGGTGATCACATTGCTCCATTCCAGTGCCGCCTGCGGGTTGAAGGACAATACCAACACATTCTCGGCGAAATAGCGGTTCTGCATGCTGTTATTCCAGCCATACCGGTTCCAGGGCATGCCGTAGGGCGAGTATATCGGCGACCAATAACCGTAGTTCATGGGACTGATCCAGGGATTACCCCAGCCCATATAATCCCAGCGATTGAAATTATTGTAGCGGGACGTGGTATAGAGCGATTCGCTCACGATTACGAATCCACCATCTTTCCGGGTGAAAATATTCTTGATGAAAAAGTCATTGAAGGCCGATTTCTTGTTCGCATCCGATCCCTTGGCCATCACCCTGAGTTCATCGTTAAAGACCAGGGCGGTATCCATCAATTTGGTATGGGTGGCCTTATCCCAATTCACGAGATAAACGCCCTCCATATTCCCCCTTTTCTGGCGGGAAAAGAAGGAGGCCAGCAGGATCCGGTTATTATTGTTATCGATTTTGATGAGCAGGTTATCGAGGATTTGCTTACCAATTTCCACATTCCGGATGCTGAATCCCAGCGAGTCGGGATACTTGATCAGCAGGTTCACGCCGGCAATAAATTCCGAATTATTACCCGCACGGGAGAATTTGGCCACCACCAGTTCGCCCGCATTCGAGAGATGGAAATCCGAAAAATAATCGCCCTTCTCCTCCATCGCCACCTCACTATGGTTGCGGGTGATCAGATTCAGGTTGGCATCATACAAGTAGGAAGTGATATAAAAGCGCCGGGGATTGCTGCTGTTCACCTTAAACAGCATAATCCGCTGCTTGTCGTCGCTGTTCACCACAGTGTAGATTTTGTTATTGGAATTGTATCCGATTTCGGTAGTATCCAGGGTTTGGGGACTGCCGATCGGCTTACCGCCGGCTCCAATGGTGATGTAATCGCAATAGACAATTCTTTTCTTTTGGTACTGGTAAAACAACAGCACTTTATCGGGATAGCTCACATAATCGACATTAAACACACGCTCGGGCATAAAATCGAGGCTCACCCGCTGTTTCATCTTCATCTCCTCGTCATATACGGAAATCGCATGATCCGAACGGTTATTCTTATAAATCAGCACATCGCCCGCCAGTTTACCCAGGATCTCGAAATTCGTACGCCGGGTATCCTCTTTTTCAGGCTCAGTATAAACGATTCGGAGAGACTGGGCATCCGCACCCAGGAACGCAAGCAATAAAAAGCCAAATACATATAGCTTGATCTTCATTTCGTACGCTTTTGATAAAGGTAATATCCATTGCATATAATAAAAGGACAATTTTCTTCCTCCCTTGGTTGGGTAGATTGCCCACTTATGCTTTATGTATGGCTAATTTAACTATACCTTTGCAAGAAGGCCGGAACAAAACCGGTTTATTATCAGTACCTGCCGGAATTGAAACCCCGGCTCAATTCACCAACTGTGGCTAAAAATTTAGACAAAGTCTCCCTGGCGGGCCTGTTAATTGCTTTAGGAATTATTTACGGTGATATCGGGACTTCTCCTCTTTATGTGTTCAACGCCATAATTTCCGGAAGGCAGGTGAGCGATGATCTGATTTTGGGCACTTTGTCCTGCATCATCTGGACCCTGACCCTGATTACCACGGTGAAATATGTGTGGCTGGTACTGCGGGCCGATAACCGCGGGGAGGGAGGCACTTTTGCTCTCTACGCCCTGGTAAGGCGAAGAAAAAAATGGCTGGTGATGCCCGCCATGATCGGTGGCGCCGCCCTGATGGCCGACGGAATTATCACCCCTCCCATGACCATCACCTCTGCTATTGAAGGATTGCGGGAACTGCCTGCCTTTCATGAGCTCAAGACTTCCACGATTGTTTATATAGTACTGGCCATTATTGCGGCCTTTTTCTTTATGCAGCAGTTCGGAACGGCTTCCATCGGAAAGCTTTTTGGTCCGATTATGCTGATTTGGTTCGGCATGCTGGGGGTATTGGGACTGATTCATATCAGCGACGATTTCACCATTCTGAAAGCGTTTAACCCTTACTACGGCATCAATTTCATGCTCACCTACCCGAAGGCGATCTGGCTCCTCGGCGCGGTATTCCTCTGTACAACCGGGGCCGAAGCCCTGTACAGCGACCTGGGGCATTGTGGCCGGAGCAATATTCGCGTCACCTGGATTTATGTGAAGCTCTGCCTGGTGCTGAACTACCTGGGACAGGGCGCTTACCTGCTCGCCCACCGGAATGGGATTATGGTTACTCCCGATGCAAGAGCCGCAATGGGCATCAATGCCTTCTACGATCTCATGCCCCAGTGGTTTATTTTGCCCGGGGTGATTATAGCCACTACCGCAGCCGTTATCGCGAGTCAGGCCATGATCTCCGGCGCCTACACCCTGGTGGGGGAAGCCATGCGGCTCAACCTCTGGCCCCGGCTCAAGATCCGCTATCCCTCGGAGGAAAAAGGACAGCTGTTTATTCCCGGTATCAATACGATGATGTTCCTCGGATGCGTCGGCATCGTACTTTATTTTCAGGAATCCTCCCGCATGGAAGCCGCCTACGGACTGGCGATTATCGTTACCCTGATCACAACCACCATTCTGTTCTCGAACTACCTCGTGGCCAAACGGGTGAATTCAGCATTGATTTATGTGTTCCTGATATTTTTCCTTTTTATCGAAATTACCTTCCTGGCAGCCCTCATGCAGAAATTCACCAACGGCGGTTATATTACCCTGATGATCGGCTTCGTGATGTTTGTGGTGATGTATGTCTCCTACCGCAGCCGCAAAATCAAGAACCGCTATGTTGAATTCGTTCGCCTCGACCACTATGTGCCCATGATCCAGGAACTGAGCAACGACAAATCCGTTCCCAAACATGCCACCCACCTGGTGTATATGACCAGTGCCAATAACCCCAAGGAAATTGAGCATAAAATCATTTATTCCATCCTGAATAAGAAACCCAAACGGGCAGATATCTATTGGTTCGTACACGTGGATACGCTGGATGACCCCTATACCTGTGAATACGTGGTAGACCATATCATTCCGAATGATATCATCCGGGTGGAATTCCGGCTTGGCTTCCGCATGGAGCCCCGCATCAACCTCCTATTCCGCAAAGTGGTGCAGGAACTCGTGGCCAATAAGGAAGTGAATATCTATAGCCGTTATGAAAGCCTCGAGCGGAACAATGTGGTGGGCGATTTCCAGTTCATCGTGATGGAAAAATACCTGAGCCAGGATAATGAACTGCCCTTCTTCGAACGGATTGTTATGAAAATCCATTTCTGGCTGAAGGAGATTTCACTCTCCGAAGAAAGAGGATTTGGACTCGACCCCTCCAATGTGGTGGTGGAGAAATTCCCGCTGATTGTGGCCCCGGTTACAGATATTCGTTTGACGCGGGTATATCATGAGGAGGAATAAGGGGACAAAGGA
>DATCJQ010000396.1:0-2588 GCA_036562745.1 Flavihumibacter sp. | reverse complement strand
ATATGAAACTTTATCCGATTCCGGTGGATGATCTGACAGTCAATCCGAACCTGATTCAGAACCCAGGTTATTAAGGCTGGTAATGCATATTTATATCAACAGGTTTCGGGTCTCTATCCATCAGAGATCCGAAACCCTGCTAATGCTGTGCCTACTATTTCATAACACAACAATCGAAAAATGAAATCAATTCATCGTTATTCAATAATGATTTGGGCCTTCGCCCTGGTTGTTTGGGTGAATGAAGGACAGGGGCAGTCGGGTTACACAACACCCAAATTATCGCTGCATCTGGATGCAAGGAACCAGCTGGTGGCTCTGGAACAACATTTAACGAAGGAACGCTGGAATGCGCAAAAAGGGAATTTATACCTGTTGGAAAAATCGGGCAGCACCACTGCCAAACTGAACATAGTTCCGTCAGATAATGGGAACCTCATCCTTTCACTGTCCATCACCAATACGGATAGGGACAGTGTGATTGTGGCGCCTACATTTCCCTATATCAGGAACCTGAAGCCCTCAGGCGGAAGCCCGGATGAACTCTACTACCTGTTTCCCAGTCAGGGTAAACTGGCAGATAACCGGCAGCCGGTTCAGCTCAGGGAAGTGTACAGCGGGAATTTCCCGCTGCAATTCATGGATATTTACAAGCAGCATCAGGGGGGATTCTATATCCTTTGTAAGGATACCACCAATTATTCGAAAGCATTTTCACTTTCCAAGCAGAATGGAGCCATCACCCTCGGGGTACAATATCGTGAAAGAAAGCTGGCTCCGGGGGAAACCTGGACGCTCCCGACCACTGAAATCGGTGCACACACAGGCGACTGGCATGAAGCATTTTTCGCCTATCGTAACTGGGTGAGGGAATGGTACCAACCGCTTACGGAAAGAAAGCAATGGTTCCGCGATATCTATAATTTCAGGCAACTATTCCTGCACACAATCTTCGGCGAAGAGGGCGCCTTTGATAGCAAAACGAAAAAGATAGATCTGCTTGGTAAAGTGGCGGCAGACAAGATCGCATTTGGCGGAGTGGACTTTGTGCATATTTTCGACTGGGGTAAAACGCCGGATGCCGGCCGTGTGGGCGACTATTCGCCCTGGAATTACCTCGGAGGAAAAGAAAACCTGAAAAAGGAAATTGAAAAACTGAAGAAACAGGGAATCAAAGTCGGACTTTATCAGGAAGGTTATCTTATTAACACCGTTTCAAAAATCGGTCAGCAAAAAGGGAAAGAATGGCAGCAACTCGACATGCGCGGACTCCCCTATCTCCGTATGGGCGATGAATATTATTATCCCTGTCCTCTTGTAAAAGAATGGCGCGATTACATTACTGATATCGCGAAAAATGTTTCGGATGATTTAAAAACCTGGGGGTCCTATATCGACCAGTTTGGATTTGGCTGGCAGTACGGATGTTATAATCCCACACACGGGCATGATATCAGCATCACCAGTTTTCCGAACGGAAACCAACTCAGGGCAGAAGATCAACTGATGAAGGAACTCAAAGCCAAACTGGGTAAAGAGCGGGTAACGTATACAGAAGAGATGCCCACGGATGTGTCGACCCAGTTTCAGGATGGAAGCTTCTCCTATGCTGTAACCGTAGCTGCTGATCCATCGAAGAAGAACCCCTCGCGTGCCAATCTTGCCCGTTTCGCCTTACCCGATTATAAACTGTTTGAAATACTTCATGTGGATGAACCGGTGGGACATGATACCCTCGGTATAAAGGGTGTATTCTTTAACGGAGAAGGATTATGGATTGAAGGACCTGCTGCGGATACTGCCTGGTTTCCCGAGAATACTAAAAGAGTGATAAGAAAGACCTATTCAATTTTGTCTGAGTATTCCGACGCTTTTGGATCAGACAATCCCATCCCGCTGGTGGAGACGCTGAATGAAAATGTTCATGCCAACTATTTCCCATCCAGGAAAAGAAACCTGTGGACCCTTTTCAACACCAGCGATACCCGTGTTAGCGGGAACATATTGAAAACGCCGCATATTAAAGGCGCTGTTTATTTCGATGCCTGGAACAGGCGACAACTTGTTCCGGAGCTGGTGGATGGATATGATATTATTAAACTGACCATAGAGGCGCAGGACCTTGGCTGTATTGTCCAGATTCTGAAACCTTAACTCGCAAGCAAGCAACCCAGTGGTAAACAGACCCCACAAGCCCGCTCACCGAGGGGGTTTATCTTTTATAAAGAAACGGTTGCCTCGTGAACACGTGAGACAACCGTTTCGATATTTGTTACCGGCTGAATGCCCGTTGCAATGAGCTACCGCGTTATTTGATAATCAGGGAAGCTTTTCCCTCGCCGATTACCAGTATATGATATCCTTTTGCGAGCGAAGAAATATCGATTGTATTTTTTCCTGCGCTTACCAGAACCTGTTTCACCAGTGCACCGGCCGCATTGAAGAATTGCAGTACTCCGGCTTTGCTGTTATTCACCTGAACGAAACCGTTAGCAGCAGGATTCGGATACACCTGCAATACGGTTATAGCTGACCATTGCAGCATTAGCGTTTTGCTGATGCTCTGAAGGCCGTTAACATCCTGCTGC
>DATCJQ010000390.1:0-4916 GCA_036562745.1 Flavihumibacter sp. | reverse complement strand
CAACGGAGTATCACCAGTCTGTTCATCCACTCTCAACTGAAGGAACAGCGGAATGCTGAAAACCAGGGCCAATAAGGATTGGAACCGGGCAATAAGCAGCAGCAGGACCGGAAACAGGAGGTGACAAAAAAGCGCTTAATTATTATTAAATAAATCAAAATGAAAACAATTACAATCGAAGGACAACTCAGGACCGAAACCGGGAAAAAAGCCACCCGCCAACTTCGCTCTGAGGAGAAAGTGCCAGGTGTAATTTACGGTGGTGAGCAGGAAATCAATTTCTGGGCTCCGGCCAAGGCTTTCAAGTCGCTGGTTTATACCGCAGAATTCAACCTTGCTGAAATCAAAATCGACGGAAAAAGTTATACCTGTATCCTGAAGGACATGCAGTTCGACAAGGTTACAGACGCGCTGATTCACGTTGACTTCCAGCAACTGGTAGAAGACAAAAAAGTAATCGCTCTGCTTCCCCTGCACCTTACCGGAGTACCTGTAGGTGTTAAAGCCGGTGGTCGTCTGGTGGTTAAAGTAAAAGCCCTGAAAGTAAAAACCCTTCCCAAGTATCTGAAAGAAGCTATCGAGCTGGATATCTCCAACCTCGAGCTGAACGGAAACGTTCGTGTTCAGGACGTGAAGGCAGAGAATATGGAAATCCTGATGTCTCCCCGTATTCCCGTAGCTTCTGTGGTTATGACCCGTCAGTTGAAACAGGAAGAGGCTGCTGCCGAAAAAGGCAAAAAATAAATAGCAACTATTTATTGAATAAAGAAAGGCACCGGTCATCCGGTGCTTTTCCTTTTAGTGGATCAGACGAATTAACTTCATGCCATGAACAAGTTCTTAATCGTTGGACTGGGAAATATTGGTGCCGAATACGCGGGTACCCGGCATAATATCGGCTTCGACGTGGTGGATGCCCTGGTGGCCAAACACGGCGGCAGCTTCCGGTCGGATCGCCTGGCCGATGTGGCCGAAATCAAACTCAGGGGAAAACAACTGCTGGTGCTGAAACCCACCACCTACATGAACCTGAGCGGAAAAGCCATCAAATACTGGATGGATAAGGAAAAAATTCCCGCTGAACAGGTTTTCGTAATCGTGGACGAACTGGCCCTTCCCCTTGAAAAAAGCCGCGTCAGAGGCTCGGGTAGCGACGGGGGACATAACGGACTCAAAAGCATCCAGGACCTGCTGGGAACCACCGCCTATCCCCGGCTTCGGTTCGGCATCGGTAACAACTATCCGAAGGGGCGACAGGTAGATTTTGTGCTCGGACGCTGGTCGGCCGAGGAACTGCCTCTGGTAAAACTGAAAATCGGGAAGTCGGTGGATATTATCGAGTCCTTCGTACTATCCGGACTGGCCAATACCATGAATCATTTCAACAATGTCGAATACAAGTTATGATTTATGCTCATGAATGGTTATTTTCGCAAACCATCAGCTGAACAGCCCGTTCGGGCCATCTGAGCAAATCCAGTATCCCTATATAATCCGAGGGACTATTAGCCCCAAATAAAAAATGATTATTTAATCATAAACCCCGTAGTGAATATGAAAATATTCTGCATAGGCCGTAACTATGTGGCACACGCCCAGGAACTAGGCAATGAAGTGCCAGACGAGCCCGTTATCTTCATGAAGCCCAAAAGTGCGCTCTTACAAACTCATACTCCGTTCTATTATCCGGAGTTTACCAATGAACTGCATTACGAAGCTGAATTGGTGCTGCGGGTATCCAAGAACGGTAAATATATACAGGAGCGTTACGCCAGCAAATACTACGATGCGGTGACCGTGGGCATCGACTTCACCGCCAGAGATATTCAGCAGGAGCTGAAGAAGAAAGGATTGCCCTGGGAAAAAGCCAAATCCTGGGATAATTCCGCCGTTATCGGAAAATGGATCAACCTGGCCGACATCAAGAACAAAAAAGATATCAATTTCAAGCTGCTGAAAAATAAGGAGACCGTTCAGGAAGGAAATTCCGGCAACATGATCTTTAGTTTCGACAGCATCATTGCCCATATCTCCAATTATTTCTCCGTGAACATCGGCGACCTGATTTTTACGGGCACTCCCGCCGGTGTGGGTGAATGCGTGGTGGGCGATGAACTGGAAGGGTTTATCGACAATTCCCAGTTGTTCTCCCTCGAAATTAAATAAAGGAAATTCGAAAGCTAACAGGTGTTCGTATATATTTGCGGATAGTTCATATTTGCAAATAGTTGAATGCTTGTTATGTACGAAGTGGATTGCCTGCCAAAAGCCTATTATCATATGTGCCTGGCCGCCCATATGGCCGACACCTATGAACGGCATCGTTCCGTCTGTAAATACGTTCATTCCACTTCGCTGGGCCATGAAGCGATTCAATTGGCCCTGGCCTATCAGCTCGATCCTGCCGACTGGGTGAGTCCCTACTACCGCGATGAAAGCCTGCTGCTCGGACTGGGTTTCCCTGTTGCTGAACTCATGATGCAGCTGCTGGCCAAGGCCCGCGACCCCTTTACCGGCGGCAGGGCTTATTATTCGCATCCCAATTACCGGGGGGATGACAAACCCAATATCATACAACAAAGCAGTGCCACGGGCATGCAGGTGATTCCAACAACCGGAATTGCACAGGGTATTCAGTATCTCGAAAATTATTTACCCGATCGCCTCCGTAAAACTGCTTCCGGCCAGGCGCCCCTGGTGGTCTGTTCACTGGGGGATGCCAGTATAACCGAAGGAGAAGTGAGTGAAGCTTTCCAGGTGGCTGTTCTTAAACAACTGCCCATTCTCTACCTGGTTCAGGATAATGAGTGGGGTATCAGCGTTACTTCGTCTGAAGCCAGGGCGATGGATGCCTGTGAGTACGCGGCCGGCTTTCCCGGACTCCGCACCCGACGGGTGGACGGAACCAATTTCACCGAATCCTATCGCGCACTGGGCGAGGTGCTGGCCGATATCAGGCAATACCGGCGGCCATGGCTCGTACAGGCCCGGGTACCCCTGCTCGGGCACCATACAAGCGGCGTAAGAAAGGAGTTTTACCGTTCAATGGAGGAACTGCAGCGGGAGTCGGCCAGAAGCCCCAGAATCGCTTTAAAATCGGTTTTGCTTGCAGGCGGTCATACCGCAGAGGAACTCGCCGAAATAGAACGAAAAGCGGCCGAAGAAGTGGAACTTGCCTTCAGGGAGGTGGTGGCATCGCCGGAACCTGATCCCGCTACCGTAAATCGGCACGTTTTTGCGGAAACCCCGGTGAAAGAAGAGAAGGGAACACGCGTACCCCTGGGAAAGGAAAAAATCAATATGGTGGATGCGGCACTCTTTGCCATCCGGGAAATTATGGCCGCCCATCCCGAAGCGATTCTTTACGGGCAGGATGTGGGCCGGCGCCTGGGCGGAGTGTTCAGAGAAGCAGCCACTCTGGCCGATCAATACGGTGATCACCGGGTTTTCAATACCGCCATTCAGGAAGCTTATATTATCGGATCCACCTCGGGAATGAGTGCGGTGGGACTTAAACCCATCGTGGAGGTCCAGTTCGCCGATTATATTTATCCGGCCCTGAACCAGCTGGTATCGGAGATTGCAAAATCCTCGTACCTGAGTTGCGGACGCTACCCGGTGCAGACCCTGATCCGCGTGCCGGTGGGGGCTTATGGCGGCGGCGGTCCCTATCATAGCGGAAGCGTTGAAACCACCCTGTTAAGTATTAAGGGGATCAAAGTGGTATATCCTTCCAATGCGGCAGACATGAAGGGACTGATGAAAGCTGCCTTTCTGGATCCCAATCCCGTGGTGATGCTGGAGCATAAGGGACTTTACTGGAGCAAAGTGCCGGGAACCGAATCGGCCAAAACGATCGAACCATCTGCTGATTATATCGTTCCCCTGGGCAAAGCCGCAATTGCGTTGCCGGCAGCTATGCAAAAACTGGAAGAGGGGAGTTCCTGTGCGGTAATCACCTATGGTATGGGTGTTTATTGGGCAAAGGCGGCGGCGCTTGCATTCCCCGGTCAGGTGGAAGTGGTGGATCTGCGTTGTTTATACCCGCTCGACGAAGAGCTGGTTTTTGAAACGGTGAAAAAGCACGGCAAATGCCTGGTGTTAACCGAAGAGCAGCAAACCAATTCATTTGCCGAAGCCCTGGCCGGACGGATATCCCGGGCCTGTTTCCAATGGCTGGATGCGCCGGTGGAAATGTTGGGGGCGCTTGATCTGCCGGCCGTTCCCATGAATATAAACCTCGAGTCGGCAATGTTGCCTTCCGCGCAGAAAGTGGAGCGAATACTCGAAAGATTGTTAAACTCCTAAAGCACAACATCATCCTGTATCCTGTTCCCCTTCTGTTTTTACCATTTATCAATTCCTTCACTTTTCTCTAACATCAAGATATTTCTATTCATCCTGTATTATACCCACTTGTGTAGATTTAGGTTTTTTGTCCAGTAGGTTAGGTAGATATTTAATTCGAATTGTTTCGTATGATATCTGCAAACCAAACCTATCTCGATGAAAAATAGAATGTTGAAGGGTGCACACCTTTCCGAAAGAAAATGCAGGGAAATTCTACATTATTTCTGCGAAGATCTAACTGCAACACAGATTGCTTCCATTACAGGCGTAAGCCGGGTAACGGTTAATGCTTATCTGAAACTGATCCGAACCCGACTGGCTCAGTATTGTGAGGAATCATTTCCTTCCCATCAGTTGCCGGAGAATACCCTTACGCTGAAGGGATCTCTTTCGGGATTGCCCAAGACCCCATATTTCGGATTCACGAGATATAACGGTCAGGTATATGCGACTGGTTTGGAAAATTTATCACGCGAGCATCTGATCAACTGGCAGAAGCAGCATCAGGAAGCGGCTACCGCGGACCTGCAGAATATTCATGCCGTAGCTGATTTCAATAGCTGGCG
>DATCJQ010000387.1:0-2432 GCA_036562745.1 Flavihumibacter sp. | reverse complement strand
GGGGAACGGAGGGGACGAGGGGGACGAAGGAAAAGGATGTGGGATTTTTTTAAAGCGTCTTGATTTCTGCGCAAAGTGATTCCAGCACTTTTTTAGCGTCGCCAAATAACATCGAGGTTTTGGGGCGGAAGAAAAGATCATTTTCGATACCCGCATACCCCGGCTTCATGCTTCGTTTGTTGACGATACAATTTTTGGCGAGTTCCACTTCCAGTATGGGCATTCCATAAATCGGTGAGGCTGCATCGGTTTTGGCAGCCGGATTCACCACATCGTTGGCTCCTAGCACCAGCACAACATCCGTATGCGAGAAGAGCTCGTTTGCCGCTTCCATCTCCAGCAATTTGTCATAATCCACATCGGCTTCGGCCAGTAAAACGTTCATATGCCCGGGCATACGTCCAGCTACCGGGTGAATCGCATATTTCACATCCACCCCCTTATCCGTGAGCAGGCGTTCCAGTTCATGACATACGTGTTGCGCCTGGGCTACGGCCAAACCGTATCCGGGCACTATCATTACGCGCTGCGCATAACTCAGCAGAATGGCCGTATCGGAGACTGATATCTCCTTAAAACTTCCCTGGGCTTTCTGCACTCCGCCTGCTGCTGCAGCACCTCCAAACGAACCGATCAGCACATTAAGCAGGGACCGGTTCATTGCCTTACACATCAGGATGGTCAGCAGGGTGCCGGCTGCTCCAACAAGTATCCCACCGGTGAGCATCGCCTTGTTATGGTAAAGAAAACCTCCGCAGGCAGCCGCCACCCCCGTAAAGGAATTCAGCAGAGAGATCACTACGGGCATGTCGGCACCGCCTATCGGCAGCACAAAAAACACACCATAGAGCAGCGACAAAATAAAAATCATGTAAAACACGGTGCTGTTGGCATTCTCATGAACACCGATAATCCAGGATGCCAGTCCGATTATCACCAACAGCAAAACAATATTGAACAGATGCTGTCCCTTAAAGGAGAAATCGCGGATTTTACCATTGAGCTTTCCCCAGGCAATCATACTGCCCGAGAAAGAAACAGATCCAATGATGAGTCCGGCCAGTATGATCAGCGATTCGCCCATCCATTGCTGATAGGCCGAACTACCGGGAAAAATATCGCCAATGGCTATCTCATGTGGTTGATGCAGATGGTGTGCCAGCTGGTTGAATTCCGTTATGGAGATCAGGGCCGCACAGGCACCTCCCATTCCGTTAAACAGACTCACCATTTCCGGCATGGCGGTCATCTGTACTTTTTTGGCAGCCAGGGTCCCGACCACCGAACCGATTATCAGTCCACCGAAAATCCATCCATAGTTGCCCAGCGGAGCACCATCTTCCTGACGGTAAAGAAATATGGTTCCCACAATAGCCAGGGCCATACCGCCGGCCGCAATCAGGTTACCCCTTCGTGCCGTAGCCGGATTGGAAAGCAGTTTCAGTCCCAATATGAAACTTACCGATGCCAGCAGGTAGAGTATGGTTAGCAACATAGGTCTGGTTATTGATTCTTTATACTATGAATGATCATGATTGTTTTGCCGTTGGATTGAACTCATTTCTTTTTATGCCGGAACATTTCGAGCATACGGTCGGTTACCACAAAGCCGCCCACCACATTCAGCGTACCCAGTATCACCGCCAGAAAACCGATCACCAGGGCGGGGATATTGTTGGGATCCGCCTTGCCCATTACGATGATGGCACCGATAATCACCACCCCGTGGATGGCATTGGCTCCGCTCATCAGCGGCGTATGTAAAACACTGGGCACCCGGCCTATCACTTCGATGCCGAGGAAAATCATCAGGATCACGATGTAAACATAATCCTGGTACAATGCGATTTTTTCAAGCAGTTCCTGCATAGTCTAACGGTTATAGTTCAAACGCTCATTCACCAGCGCCCCTTCATAGGTGATACAGGATCCTTTCACCAGATCGTCCTCCATATTCAGGTCCAGCACAGCTTCCTTATTCACCAGCAACTTCAGGAATTGCTGGATATTTTTCCCATACAGTTTACTGGCATCCGAGGGCATGGTGGCGGGCAGATTGGAATTCCCCACTATGGTTACACCCTCATACAAAATGGTCTTGTTATCCTCGGTGCGGCTGGTATTTCCACCGGTGGCCGCAGCCAGGTCTATAATCACCGAACCGGTCCGCATCGATTGTATCATTTCATCCGTAATCAGCAACGGCGCTCTTTTACCGGGAATCTGCGCTGTGGTGATCACGATATCCGCCTTCGCCACACTGGCAGCGATTCTTTCCTTTTGCTTTTGTTTAAACTCCTCCGATTGTTCCACTGCATATCCACCGGCCTGGCTGGGATCTGCGGCACCTTCCACTTCAATAAATTTTGCCCCCAGGCTCTGCACTTCTTCCTTAACAGCCGGACGGGTATCGAATACTTCCACCACAGCGC
>DATCJQ010000386.1:0-1804 GCA_036562745.1 Flavihumibacter sp. | reverse complement strand
ATACATCGCGATCCAGCAACAGGTCGTCGCGGCGTGTTGAAGACGCAACCAGGTCGATAGCCGGATAGATACGGCGGTTAGCCAGTCGGCGATCGAGTTGCAGTTCCATGTTACCGGTACCTTTGAATTCCTCAAAGATCACCTCGTCCATTTTCGAACCGGTATCGATCAGGGCAGTGGCCAGGATGGTCAATGAACCTCCGTTCTCAATCTTACGGGCCGCGCCGAAGAATTGCTTGGGTTTCTGCATGGCATTGGCTTCCACACCACCACTCAGCACCTTACCCGATGAGGGGGCTACTGTGTTATGGGCACGCGCCAGACGGGTTATGGAATCCAGCAGGATCACCACATCATGTCCGCACTCTACCAGGCGTTTTGCTTTTTGCAAGGCGATGGTAGACACTTTCACGTGCTTTTCTGCGGGTTCGTCGAAGGTAGATGCAATCACTTCTGCCTTTACGCTTCTTTCCATATCAGTCACCTCTTCCGGACGTTCGTCGATCAGCACCACCATCAGGTAACATTCAGGGTGATTGGCGGCAATGGCATTGGCCACTTCTTTCAGCAACACGGTTTTACCGGTTTTGGGCTGCGCCACGATCAGACCACGCTGTCCCTTGCCTATGGGCGCAAACAGATCAATCATCCGCGTGCTGTAGCCATTGGGCTCGGTAAACAGATTCAACTTCTCGTAGGGGAAAAGCGGAGTCAGGTAATCAAACGGAACACGGTCCCGAACCTCTTCCGGTGAACGACCATTGATGGTATCCACTTTCAGCAGGGCGAAATATTTTTCTCCTTCCTTAGGCGGACGAACCGATCCGTTAACGGTATCACCGGTTTTGAGACCGAATAATTTTATCTGAGAGGGAGAAACATACACATCATCAGGAGAGGAGAGATAGTTATAGTCGCTGCTGCGCAGGAATCCATATCCATCGGGCATCATTTCCAATACACCTTCGGCGGGAATCACACCGTCGAATTCAATGTTGAAAACATCTCTGTCGCGGTCTCTTCTGTTTTGTTGTTGCTGGAACTGCTGACGCGGCGCCTGCTGCTGTTGCTGCGGTTGAGCAGCTTCTGCGGCCGGAGCGGCTGCCTCCACAGCGGGAGCGGCCGGAATTTCTGCTTCTGCCGGTGCCACCGCTTCCGAATCAGATTCGGGAGCAATAATTTCTTCTGCCGGAAGGTCCGGCTTGGGTGCAGATGATTTCACATCCACTTTCTTACGGGCTCTTTTTGCGGGCTTATCCTGGCCGGTAGCCGGTGCAGCCGGATCGGCCTTGGCGGCCGGCTCTTCTTTTTTGGTTACCGCCTTGCGGGAATCCGTTTTGCGGGGCTTTTCAGTTTCTGATTCAACCAGCGCTTCTTCTGTAGAATTGGCTGTGGTTGCTTTCACTATTCTCTTGCGTTTGCCCTTTTCAGCATTTTCACTCCCCTTGTTTTCACTAGCCATAACAGCCTGTTTATCGAGGATCTTGTAGATTAACTCCTGCTTGTCAAGTTTTTTCGCATTGGATATTTTAAGTTGCTCCGCAATATCGAGCAACTCTGGAACGAGCATGTCGTTCAGTTGCAGAATGTCGTACATACTAAGACTTGTGCGTTTGGTGAGATTTCAATCAGCCTTACTTGTTGAAAAAAATCGAAAAATTGATGATTGGTTGGGTGTACTACAAGTGACAAGTCGGTGAGCTGGAGAAGAACTAATCAGCTTGTTTCCGACTGCAATTTTAGATTAAAATGACCAAAATCAAAAAAATTTCGGGCTGTTTTTTCGATTTCGGGTGATTTACAA
>DATCJQ010000383.1:0-2387 GCA_036562745.1 Flavihumibacter sp. | reverse complement strand
GAAATGATTCCATCGAAGCAGTGGCAGGATCTCGCCTTTCAGCATATAGGCGAACACCAGTCCGCATACCACCAGTACACTGTCGATCAGAATCAGTCCGGTTATCGTTTCGCCGGCGGGAGGCCAGAAATTAAACAGCAGGCATACCAGCAGATGTATGCTGAAAAAAACCACCACCAGCATGCGGTATTTTTCATGGGCTCCCTCCCACTCCTCGTCAGGAACGGTCGCAACACCGCAGTGCGGGCATATGACTTCATCGCCCTGCAGTGGATATCCGCAAGAACCGCAGACTGCTGAGCTTGCAGCAGAATCATGATTACCGGACGGCGCCTCAGACATATTATTTTTTTTCGAACAACCACCAGAGCCGTTTGCGCGGCTTCTTCTGATAATTGGACCTGATATATTTATTAATGTGTTCCATCGCTTCGTCCACGCTATCGGTCAGCAGCACCAGATCCAGATCGGTTTCGCTGATCGTTTTCTGCTCCTTCATATAATGCAGATAATCCATCAGCGGCTGATAATAGGCTTTGCCCACCAGCACAATCGGAAATTGAATGATGGTATTGGTTTGCACCAGGGTCAGTGTTTCGAAAAACTCATCCATGGTTCCGACGCCGCCGGGCAGGATGATGAATGCATAAGAATATTTCACCAGCAGCACTTTCCTAACGAAGAAATAATCAAACGTGATCGACTTGTGCAGATAGGGATTTGCCTGTTGCTCAAAGGGCAGGTGAATATTACATCCTACAGAATAACCACCCGCTTCAAATGCCCCACGGTTGGCGGCCTCCATTACACCGGGACCTCCACCAGTCATCGTTGTGAATCCATGCTCTGCAATACGGCGACCACATTCCCGCGCCAGTTCATAATAGGGATGATCCTCCCCGAAACGCGCCGATCCGAACACGGTGATGCAGGGTCCCACAAAGTGCAGCGTACGAAATCCTTTCAGGAACTGGGCAAAAACTTTCCAGGCAAACACAAATTCATGGTTCCGGGGTTTGGGTCCATCGAGATAAAAAAGTTCCTTTGGTGTAATTATCGGCTGTTGAGACTTCATTTCGATATTTTTGAGAAATACTAAACAATTTAATAAAGAAACGGTTTATGAGGATAATATCTTACAATGTTAACGGAATTAGAGCCGCCATGAACAAAGGTTTCGTGGACTGGCTTAAAACAGATCCTGCTGATATTATTTGCATACAGGAAACCAAAGCACATCGGGATAACGTAAATTATAAAGCCATTACAGATCTCGGATATCACGATTACTGGTATTCCGCAGAGAAAAAAGGATACAGCGGTGTGGCCATCTTCACAAAGGCAGAACCCGACAAGGTTCAAATGGGAAACGGTTATATGCAAAGCGATTCCGAAGGCCGGGTTATCAGAGCCGATTATGGAGATATCACCCTGATCAATGCTTATTTTCCCTCGGGCACTTCAGGCGACGAACGCCAGACCTACAAATATCAGTGGCTGGACGAATTTTTCGGTTATACGGAACAGTTACGAAAGGAAAGACCCAAGCTGATTGTATGCGGCGACTGGAATATTGCGCATAAGGAGATTGATATCCACGATCCCAAAGGCAATAAAAAATCATCGGGCTTTTTACCGGAAGAACGTGCCTGGATGGACAAATTTTTTGAAGCGGGATGGATCGATACATTCCGTAAGTTTCATCCCGAGCCGCATCGTTACAGCTGGTGGAGCCAGCGCTTTCCCAGCGTGCGATTGAACAACAAGGGATGGAGAATCGACTATATTAACGTAACCAAGCCGCTCGAAAAGCAACTGCTGGATGCAGAGATCTATCCGGATGTAAAACACAGTGATCATTGTCCGGTGTACCTTGAAATAAAATTCTGATACCATGTATATCTATAATGTAACGATCCAGGTAACCTGGGATATCCATGAACGTTGGTTAAACTGGATGACATCCACACATATGCCTGAAGTTGTGGCCACCGGCTGTTTTACGGGAAGCCGGCTACTGCGCCTGGTGGAAGTGGATGAAACAGACGGGCCGACCTATGCTGCTCAATACACAGCCGAATCGAAAGCCGCTTACAACCGATACATAATGAATTTTGCTGAACTGTTACGGAAGAAAAGTTTTGATGCCTGGGGCGATAAGTTCATTGCATTCCGTTCGGTTATGCAACAGGTATTTCCGGAACAGCCCAAAGACTGAGCGCCATAATGAATCACCAGCACAGCATTGCCACTCTGAAACCCTTTGCCAGCGCGGGTTTCAGGACAACATAAGTAAAACCCTTACCAGATGCGAGTTTCAGCGGTTTACTTAAAAAACACCCGAATCATCAGATTGCGTATTTTTTCGCTATAATGCAGTATTGGTG
>DATCJQ010000369.1:0-1813 GCA_036562745.1 Flavihumibacter sp. | reverse complement strand
ACCAACAATATTCAGGAATACCAGCACCCGGGTCTTTGACCAGGCTATGGTTTGTTTCTTATAGGTTTCGAAATTCCGCCAACCCGGACAACCGGCGTCCACCACCGTGGTTACGCCCACTCTAAAAGTAAAGCCATCGGGCGGCAGCGCACTGGGAGCATTCATATAAGCCTGATCGCCGTTGGTGCCCCAGAAATTATGCGAGTGCATATCGATCAAGCCCGGAGTCACCAGCAGTCCGCGGGCATCCACCACCTGCACGGCATCTGCGGGGATATCCTTGGCGATCTTCACGATTTTTCCCTTATCGATGGCGATATCCATTACGGCATCGAGTCCGCTTTTGGGATCAATTACACGTCCGCCTTTGATAACGATGGAATAAGTCTGAGCCTGCACTGAACCGAGCAGAACAAGATTCAGCAGCAAACTGGCAAGCAGGGATCTGATCATGACAACATATTTTGTAATTCTTCTTTCAACCTACGCGCAACGATTTTTTCCTCACCCGGCTTCAGCATCCAGGCGGTAACATTCACGCTTTTTTTACCGCCCCCCACTTCGATGGAAGGATCACCCTGGCGGAGTCTTTCCTGCAGATCCTTACCCTCGGCGGCATTGCCGGTATTCTCCCAGCTGACGGTCAGGTTGGGCGTGATATTTCCACCCTTTGGCACCCACCTTTTGGTTTCAACACCTTTTACCGACTTCACCGTTTTTTCAATTATATCGATACGAGCTTCCCACTCTTTCCATTCCTTGTCATGATCGCGGGAGAGATAATGTTCCAGGGCTACATACATGCCGAGAATTTCTTCCTTGTTCACTTTCATGCCCCGACCGATATTGAATCCGCGCGGCGGCATATGCAAACGCGCTGCCTGCACAATGGATTTACGTCCCATCAACAAACCCGCACTCTGCGGACCCCGGATCGCCTTGCCGCCCGAAATCACCACCATATCAAAGCCCATATCATTAAACTTCCATAGATTGGAAACCGGCGGCACATCCGCAGCAATATCTATACAGGTGGGAATTCCATGTTTCTTTCCGATACGCACCCATTCTTCATGCGAAATCTTTCCGCCCTGAGCGATATTCAGAAAATGTAATAAGGCAGTCTTTTCGTTGATGGCAGCTTCCAGCTCCTCCACGGTTTCGATGGCCACAATCTTACATCCGGTATTGATGAAGGCGTGATTATAAACGATATCATGCGCTTTCTGGCAGATCACTTCCGATTTCATACCCGTGCCCTCGATATGCGGGAGGGCTTCCACCTTTTTCTGATCCATACCGGTGAGAATGCCAGCGAGTCCGAGTGTCATCGCCGAAAAAGCGCCCGAAGTCACCACCGCCGCTTCGGAATGTACCATGGCCGCGATTTTTTCGCCCACTTTATCCTGTAGTTCATCGAGCAAACAAAACCGATCGGCACTTGAGTTGATGGCATCCAGTACATAATCGTGCATCAGCGAACCGGTCATGTAGGTAAGGGTGCCCGTAGCATTGATAAAGGTGCGCACGCCGAGTTCTTTGAACAGATCGCGCTTTGCTGCGGCTGTAGCAGCTTTGGCCATCGGACTGGCATGGGGTGCAGCCAGCAAATCCATACCGCCCACCACTCCGCCAACAGGCAGGAGGCCGAGGCCTTTGAGGACATCTCTCCGTTTCATGCAGTTAGTGTTTGGTTTGATTATTTATAGGCGATGCAGTCGATTTCCACCAGTGAATCACCGGGCACACCACCTTTAGCAACGGCCACTGTTGTACGAACCGGCGGATTCTTACCAAAACGTCCCTGATACAC
>DATCJQ010000368.1:0-12849 GCA_036562745.1 Flavihumibacter sp. | reverse complement strand
GCTTTGTGCCTGCCGGAAACCATTAGGAAAATATGTTTTGCCGCCAGGATGGAAGCAATTCCCAGTGTGAGTCCCCCTGTAATGGTGGTTTCCTTCCGGAAATACTTCTGCGCTGTTTGAATCGTGGAGGTCGCCAGTTCTGCAAAATGAGCCGTCAGCGTGGGGTCGGTACCCGGTTCATTCATTCCGATATGTCCGTTAGTACCCAGACCGAGTACAGCGATATCAATTCCCCCCTTCTCCCTGATGAACTGATCCACCCGCTGGCATTCGGCCGACAGGTTGGAGGCCCGGCCATCGAAAAAACAGAGACGATCGGGCGATACCTGCATGGGCTGGAACAATTGCTGCTGAAGGTGCCATTGGCAGGAGCCCTCATCGGTCGCATTCATACCCTGCCATTCATCGAGACCGACAAAATTCCAGGAGCCGGTCACCTGGCTGTTATTACTGTCAACGATTTCGCGATACATCCCGGCGGGACTATCGCCCGAAGCCACACAGATCAGGGGCGATTCAAATTTGCGGCCCAGATTGAGTAAGTGATTGGCAGCCTGTTTTGACAGAGCAGTGTAGTCTGGGTTTAGGAATAAGTCCATGTAATTTGATTAATATCAATAAATCTTTGGAAGATAATGCGATGACAGAATATTTCCTATAAATCCAGTGCTTTGAATTTATTATATTAGTGAATATGTCGTTGCCAAGTTTGTTTGGACTTGCTAGTTTATACAAAACCGACAGTTTTTCAAAACATCCGGCTTCCCTAAATACACATCATTAAACCCTAAATTACAATGCCAAAACACAACGTTTCATTTGAACTTCCAAAAAGAGAGATGGGCAAGGTAGATGCCAATTTTTTTATAATGAAAGACGGTGCAAAATTGGGACAAATAAGAATTTCAAAGGGTGGAATGGACTACTATCCCGCGAATAAAAAGAACCCAATTAAAATTAAGTGGACCCAGCTAGACCAGATGTTTCGAGAATGGAACGAAAAATCTAAATAAGACAATTTCCCTTCCGGAAAAGAATTAATTGGGAGCAGACCTGTTGACTACCTCCGCCCCCAATGCGCCTGAACACCCAGCGAGGTGCGAAAACCGTTTCGTGTGGTGGCGTCGTCCTTGGATCCTGAATAACCCATCAGCAATTCGATTCCGATACTTTGGTTCAGAAACAATACCGGGCCGGCAGCGGCACTGTAAGCACGATATTTCTGCCGGTGTCCCGACAGATTGGTACTGGTACCATAAAATGCGATCCGGGCATCCGTTACAATATTGATCTTGCTGCGCGGGTCCAGCATGTAATAGCGGGCAAAGGGACCGATTCCCAAACTGGCAGCCTTAATGGTGATATCGGTTTTGGTTTTGGCCTGAACATAATCAAGTTGAATTCCCCCAGCCAATTTATCGATGGCAAAATAACCCAACTGTGGTTTGAGCTGAAACACTGTGGAGCTGCTTTGAGTAAGTTCAGTTTTGGATTTGGTGTGATCAAAACTAACCTGTCCGCCCAGTAGCCATTTGTGCTTTGTAATCTGGGTATAACTGATGTTTGACAGCAAGACAGCTGCCAGGAGTAAGGTAAACAATTTCATAGCATCAAGGTTTTATTACTCCATCAAATTATATAGGAATTCCCCCTGAGGCTGATACGAAAATGCTAAAATGAAACAAAGTTATCTGGTAGAATTTACCGTGCAACGAAGGCATCAGAAAGGAGGTCATTGGGATTCCCTTTCGGGTGAGTGAAAGGAAAAGGCCGGAAAGAAATCCGGCCCTTTTTTATGTCAACCACACATTAGAGACTATTTCGAAATCAGCACCTTTTTCTTCAGGTCCAGTCCCCTGCTTCCGCGAACCTGAATGAAATAGAGACCGGTACTGAGATGGGGCACTGTGCGGGTGATTTTTATGGGTCCCTGTGGAGCATTACCGTTGTACAATTCCGCCACCCGTTGTCCGTTCGCAGAGAAAACCTGCACACTCAGTTGCTGAGCAACCGGTACATCAAATTCCAGATTCAGATCACCCTGGGAAGGAATCGGATATACCCTCCAGTTGCGCACCGGCTGCACAATATTCTCCTCCGGCAACTTCACCACGGCTTCCCCAATGGCTGATTTCTGTTCGCGGTTGCCTGCTTTATCTACGGCTTCCATGCGGAAATGATAGGTTTTACCGGGATCGCCAAAGAGGATAATGCTGTCGCCCTGGCCACCGGGAATCGGAATCCATTCACTATTATCCTCCGACATATAGAGGTGGTAATAATCCACGCCCGAACCGGCATCTACTGCGTTATAACTCAGCAGGATCAAACTGTCTTCCAGCACCTCTGCACGGATGGTTCCCCTTGGTCTTTCTGTATCAATCGTATTCAGCCAGGTATTGGTCAGGATTGGTTCATTGGTATCGAAGATGATGGAAGCGCGCGAGCGGATCTCCGTACCATTCGGCAGATTTTTCAGCGGGTTCACGGTATAGGACACCGAGCCTTCACCGGAGGGATAGTCCTTATTAGGAGGCAGGAACCCGTCGAAATCAGGCAGATCACCCGTGTTGGGATCGATGGATGTAAACTGCCAGTTCACCACACCCGTAGCAGTATCCAACGAAGCATTGATACGCACCTTCATATTTCTTTCGGGCAGGAGCGATTTCTCCATCACAAATTCATGACGCCCCTTCGGTACCCGGAACATTTTCTTACCGATCGTTACATTTCCGAATTCAAAACTGCTCAGATCAAACCTGGTTTTATCCAGGGTATCGAGGATCTGCACAATCTGCGCATCTGCCTTTGCGGTATCCACATTTTCAAACATCACTACAAATGCCTGGCGGCCGCTACTATTCACATAGCGTTGCGCTTTTGAACCAGACGGACCATAAATCGCATTCGGATCGTAGGAAGTACGGGTTTCTGAGTCCTTGTCACGTTGATCAACTATGTCTAATTCCTTGTTCAATCGATCCATGAGTTCCTTCATCTGTTTTTCATGTTCCGGACAATTTTCCTTAACATATTTATACAATGCCTCTAGTTCACCAACCGCAGTCTTAAGGTCTTTCGCCCCCTTCAGAGCATTCATGTATTCATTCAGCTGACGAATCTCTTCAAGGGTTTTTGAACCGGCGGTGAATTGCTCTACGAAAAGTTTTGATTCCTGTGCACTCAAAGCCCTATATCTTTCGCCGCTTTTTGTAAGTGGTGGTTCAAAGGATTTTTCCATGAATGCCTTGGCCTTATTATCATGATAAAGCATTCTTTTATTTTGAAGATCCACCTGGTCTTTGAGTGAGCCCATTCGTCTGGACGCCAGGGCACCCACTCCCAGATCGATCGACTGGTCAAGCGCCAAATCTTTGAGCTGATTAATAGCAAACTCATCGGCCGCAAGTCCTTCCTTGTAATAGTCATAGTACTCACTTTCAGTTAGATCGTCTGCACCATAGTACCAGGCCCAGAACCGATGTGAAAGTATTTTGGAGGAATTATCGATGTGTTTCTGAGTAACTTTCAATGTTTTCACTGCCACCTGGGCCGGAATTTTAGTTGTCTTTGGCACTTTGGCTTCATCAACCAGTATATCCAGCGTGTTGATATAAAGTTCCACAGCAGCCGGTCCGGTTAAGGCATTCCCAATATTGAAGGTTTCACAGGAACCGAATTGGTTTGGCTTAACCGTATAGGTTTTGAAACTATGCATACCAGACAGGGATGAACTTGCTTTGAAAGGAATCTCTACTGTTCCACCGGCGGGCACCATCGGTACAGTGAAATATTTTATATAGCCATCAAAGGCTTCGCGGCCAAATGTATCGATCGAACCTACCGTGTTGGCATCGTAAATCCATTGCACCACATCCTGTTTTGTCCGGATTAGTTCCCCATCGTCCATAATCACTTCCATAAATTCATTGGGATCAGGACGATGTTCTTTTCCGAGGAATTCAATCTCCACAGATTTGGGCCAGGCCAGGGCAACGATCGCTCCACGTGCCATAGTATTCCCCTTATTACCGATTACGAGATTGAAATAGGCTTCACGACCTGTTCTCCAAATAGCGGGACCTACTACTTCCGACCAGGTTTCGGGATAGATAAAATCATCCACCCTCAGCGCTTTTTCATATACAATCGGCGCCTCATTCGGGAACTGTATGGTGAGGTCATACACACCCGGATTCGCGAAATGGAGATCAAACACTGCTCCCATCTCAGTTCCCTTGGGCACTGTGATCAGTTCGCTGGCGTTAATCGTGACTCCGTTTGAGGTCAGCATTACTTTTGTATTTTCCACCAGTCCCCCGCCATAAATATTCATCAGCAGGTCACCGCCTACTCCGGCCTGATTGGGAGTAAAGGATTCGACGCCGGAGACTCTTATTTCCTGGATGGCGGTATCACGAAAATTACAGGTGGTATTGGTGGCAATCAGGCGGATACTGTAAAAACCCGGATTCAACTCCTGTATCGGATAGTTTACCGTACTGGTTTGGTTGTTTCCCAATCGCCAGGTTACTGCGTTGGTGTTCCTGCTCTTGTTCACAAAGCCGAACTCATTACCCGTACGGGTATACGAAAATGCTGCAACCGGTTTGTTATCCACCACTTTCATCCGGGCAGCGTAATTGAAAGAACGATTGGCACCCTGATAGAACAGCAGATATAAAGTATCTGTACTATTACACATGATTTCAAGGGTATCGAGCAGGGTTTCGCCCTGTTTTACCGACCGTCCCACCGCGGTTTTGCTAAAGAGCTGGCGACGGTTATTGTCATATCCGTACACCGCGAAACTACCTTCTGTGCCTCCGGTATGGATTGCTTCCAGATACAGGGTAATGGTGGATTTCTCAGGAACGGCCATTTTGAAATAATCGTTCCGATCGGTTACGGCATTCGACACATAGCCCAGCAAACCGACGATGGTATCCGTTAACTGAACAGGAGCTGCCTCGTTGAATGTATTGTTCGGTTCCGGGTCACCCTTCAATGCGTCCGGCATCAGGTACCGGATTTTATACGTATTGGATCTGCCGCTTCCCTGATACACCAGGAAATAAATGGTGTCGGCTGCCCTTGAAGCAATCTCGATGGTATCCTTAAACGACTCACCCAAAGCGGCCTTGTCATTTCCAACGCCACGCTTAACAGCGATTTGGCGCTGCCCCTGGTCATATACAAAGAAATCAAATGAACCTGCTCCACCTCCGGTATTTGTACCCTCAATGTAAACGGTGATGGTTCCATCCACCGGCAGCATGGTTTTATAATAATCATAACGATCCGTAACCGCATTGGCTGTGTATCCGATATGACCTGCAACAGTCTGATTATGGTCCATGAGAATGGCCTCCCGCATCTCACCATTGGGTTCCGCATCCTGATCACTCTGGTCCTGCACTTCAAAGCTGATCTCATAGGCAAATGAGGAACTTCCGGAATGATAGGCCAGGAAATAAACCGTATCCATCGCTCTTGAGTACACTTTCAGGGAATCAGTGAATACATCATATGGTTTATGTGAACCTCCTCCCAGCTGGCGTTTTACCCCTATTTGCCGTTCGCTTTTATCTAATACAAACAAATCAAAGCTACCATCGCCGCCGCCTGTATGTTGCGCTTTTATATATACCGTAACCGTTCCGTCGGCAGGCATGATTCCACGGTAGTAATCGTAACGGTCTACTGCTGCATTGGTGGTGTAACCCAGGTGCCCCTGTTTCACCTCCTGATACCCGATTGGAACAGCAGCAGACAACCGGTCATTTGGTTCCACATCAACCGGACTCTGATCTTCTACGCTCACACTTATACCATAATTGAAAGATGCTCTTCCGCCAACATACAGGAAAAAATAGATGGTATCCTGTCCGCGCGAATGAACCCTGAACGTGTCGGTAAACTGATCATTGAGCACATGACTCTTATTACCGAGCTGACGTTTTACGCCGATCTGACGTTGTCCTTTATCCAGCACGTACAACTCGATGTTTCCCGCGGGGCCTCCGGATTGTGTTGCATCCACCAGAAAACTCAGGGTACCATCCGCAGGCATAACAGCCCAGTAATAATCGTAACGATCCACCACACCGTTGGCCACGTTTCCAATCCGGCCATAAGTAGTTTGATCGAAGCCAATGGGTTTCGCATCCTGGAACCGGTCGTTCGGCTCGGGATCTTCCTGTTGCTGATCTATCATCTCATAGGAAATTTTATATGCAAAAGATGCGCTAGCTCCGTGGTAAACGAGAAAATAGAGACTGTCCACCGACCGGGAGTAGATCAGCAATGTGTCACTGAAACGCTCACCATATGAAAAATTTCGGTTACCCACAGTTCGTTTTACATAAACCTGCCGGTGCCCTTTGTCATACGCATAAATATCGAAATGGTTTGAACCTCCTCCGGTATGAATACCATCTACCACTAATTGCACCGTTCCACTGGTGGGCAGCAATGTTTTGTAATAGTCGTAACGGTCTGTTGCTGCATTGGCTGTGTAACCTATGAGTCCCTGTTTTGTTTCACCCGGTGCAATCTGAATGGCGCTTTGGTAGGTATCGTTGGACTCCTGATCACCCGGATGCCTGTCTGTTATGCTATAGCTAACGGAAAAATCGAAGGTGGAAGTCCCTCCGTGATACAGCATGATATAAATGCTGTCGGCTGTTCTCGAAAATACCTGAAGGGTATCGGAAAGTTGCTGGCCGGATGAGATGTTTCTGTTTCCCAGCTGGCGTTTCACACCTATCTGTCGCAGGCCTTTGTCGTACACGTACGCGTCAAAGCTACCGGCGCCACCACCTTTATGTGTTCCATCTACAAACACATTGATGGTACCATCTGCCGGCAACAATGTTTTGAAATAATGATACCGTTCGGTGGGGGAAACCGTTCCTGAACCACGGGTATTCGGATTCAGGGAAATGGCAGTGGCGCTTGTTGACTGGGCGATTGCTGCCTGAACGCTTATCAGCGTTAAGAGGAAAAGTACAAATGAACGCATAACAATGGTTTAAGGTTGGCTATTGAGCAGAGAAGAGTAGAGAAAAACGTAGTGTATTGGAAAGCGGGTTCTGATAAATTCCCGAACCGGTAGGAATCAGGTATGAAAAATTGAACCCAAACTGAGAATAACGGATACCAATACCCGCAGTAAGATACCGACGGTCGCCTTTGTCACGCGCTTCGGCATAATATCCCGCACGCACAGCCAGGAGCTGATCATACCAGTATTCTATTCCAAGCGAAGCACTGGCTTGTCCGGGTAACTCCCCAAAGGAATTTCCCCAACTCTCCAACACGGTTTTACGGCGATAAGCATCCCATGAAGCGCCATCACCCTGTTTGACGGTTGGAACCAGCATTTTGTTCAGATCGAGGGCAATGCTGATAGCATGGGTTTCTTCCAGTACCGTATTCCAGGAAACTCCCAGGGCAAGATTCGCGGGAATAAAATCTTTGATCTCCGCATCCTTTGTGTAAGCAATTCGGGTGCCCAAATTGGTTAGGGCTGCACCGGCGGTAAAACCATTTCCTTCGGAACGGTTGTCGAAATACAGACCCAGGTCGGCTGCGAATGCGCGGCCGGTCTGGTAATTGACACCCGTAGCAGGCACATTGGTCAATAAGGCGGAATGGATGTATCGCGCCGTAAGGCCCAGTCCGAACCGGTCAGACAGTTTGCGGGAATAACCGAGGTCCAGTCCCCATTCGCGCGGGTTAGATCCGCCCAGGTTGTTGATCCCATCGGTAGTAAACTGTATGCTGCCCAGGTTGAAATATCGTAAACCCAGACTGATGGCCTGATCCTCGTCCGGCTTATAATAGCCTGCCGCAGCGGCAAGATAAACATCGCCAGCGAGTTGCCTGAGCCAGGGAATATAGGAAACCGAAGCTGCGCCCCTGTTTTCGGCAAAAGACAGCTTACCGATATTCCAGAATGCGGAATTGGCATCGGGCAGAGTGGCTACCCCCACATCGCCCATTCCCCCGGCACGGGCGTCGGGTGCAATGCGTAGGAAAGGAACCGAACTGGAGGCAAGATTGATTGATTTCTGTGCACTTGCTTGCAGGAGTAGCAGGCTGGCGGCCAGGAGAAGATTTAGGTGAATTAGTTTAGGCATGGCAGTGAAAGGGTTATATTCTTATATCACCGCAATGCTTCAGGGGTAAACAGTTCTACTTAGATTTTTCCGATTTTTTTTTCCGGCCACCCTCAGGTTTTTCTTTTTATATTCCATTTCAAACAGTCATCCAGATGCAGCTAACGAGGATTCTGATTATTACCCCCGTCATTCTGATACTTGGTATTCTTAGTGGAGCTGCCCAACCCTCCACCCCGCAGGCTTTTCTGCCAAAGGATGATTTGATTTTTCTGGAAAATATGACCAAAGAAGTTCTGGAGGCGTCGCGCATTTATCCGGGACAGGTTATACCGGGAGAATTTGGTGCCAATAATACCGGCGGAGTTTTGATCAGGCCCGGCGGAAGAAATGCGTACCCATCTTTCTGGATCAGGGACTACGCCATGTCTCTCGAAACTGGGCTTGTATCGAAAGCCGAACAAAAACATATGCTCTTACTCACGGCAGCCACACAGTGCGATCAAACGCGAATCAGCAAGGGAGGCAGCCTGATTCCTTACGGCGCCATCGCCGACCATATCCGTATTGACGACGGTAAACCCATCTATTTTCCCGGAACCTACAGCGAGGAACTTCAGGGGACTCCGGAATGGGGTACACTGCCGCCTTATTGTGATCAGTTCTATTTTGTACACATGGCTTATTATTACGTAAAAACCACAGGCGATAAAAATATTCTGCTTAGTGAAATAAATGGAACCCGGCTGATCGACCGGCTGAAAGCTGCTTTCCATCTTCCTCCCTCGGATAACACCACGCATATCGTATATACTTCTGAGTTGTTTAGGGGTGTAGATTTTGGTTTCAGAGATGCGCAAACAATTACCGGCCATCTTTCTTTCACTTCGGTTTTGAAATACAGGGCGGCCCTGGAAATGGCTGAGATGTTGCAGCAGATAAAAAGTGCCGAGTCGAAAAAATACCTTGATATCGCGGCAAGTATAAAACAACATTTGCCTGCGATGTTTATAGATCAACGTGGGATGTTACGTGCTTCAACCGGCAAAAGCAATCAGCCCGATGTTTGGGCAACAGCGCTCGCCGCCTACTTTGGTGTTTTGAAGGCCGAAAACCTTCAGAAGGCTTCTGAAACGCTGGTGGAAGCATATAAGGCCGGCACCCTGAGTTACAAGGGAAGCATACGGCATATTCTCACCACCGACGATTTTAGTGAGCATTCCGCCTGGGAGATATCCCTTTCCGAGAAAAACACTTATCAGAACGGAGCCTATTGGAGTACTCCCACCGGATGGGTTTGTTATGCCATGCAGATTACGGATCCGCTTCAGGCATCGGCTTTAGCCAGGGAGTTCATTGAAGACCTCCGGGCAAATGACTTCCGGAAGGGAGAAACTTTTGGCGCTCCCTACGAATGCTTTAATAAATCCGGATATACGCAAAATCCGGTTTACCTTACGTCGGTTGCCTGTCCGTTGGAGGTGTTCAGAAAATTGAATAAATAGTTTCCTAAAGCGGGATTTCAATTCAAAGTCTCGTAATAAGTTGATTTGCCTTATTCGTTGCCAACCTTCCTTAGCTCCTGTTACGATAAAGGATGGCCGAATGATGCGCAAAAGGTAAGCGAAGGGTTAATGGGTCATGAACTTGCCAAAAATCGTATCGTATACAAATGATCAAATTATTATTTCTCGTTTTGATTCCAGTATTTTCTTTCGGACAAAAGAAAGGCGATACCAAAATAGTACTAGATACAGTAAATATGGATAAGATAATCCTTTCCCTGTTTGAAAACGCTTATACCATCGATACCAATGACGAGAAACTAAAACTCCTCACAACCAAAACAAAGGACATCGGGAGCATTGGTGTAAGGATTAGAATTATGCAAAAAGACTCGGTGATGATTTTATCGGGCGAAGTTGTCGACAGAGCTCTGATGATTGTTCTAGCATCAAGCGAGCCCATTTATTCGACAATTCAGTTTGGTGGAATGAAAGGCAGTACCCGCCGTCAAGCCTGGAACGAATTGCTGAAGGTTGCATCAGGAATGGGAAAAATAATTCGATTTGAATAAAATCATTTGTACTTAGCATGTAGTAAGAAAAAAGGTATGCGAAAATCGATTCCATTCTATGGCCTACGATTTAGAACTCGCCGACCGGGTCAGAAACTATCTGACACAATTGCCGGACCTGAACATAGAGGAGAAGAAAATGTTTGCCGGACTGGCTTTCCCCGTCAATGGCAGATCATGAATCCCTCCAACGATGGCTGAAAAAATCAATGCGTTTTAAAAACACTAATCATGGCTTCCCCTTCAATATCATCGGGTGCCACGAATAAGACCAGCTCACCACCGGGGTACCTATACAAGCCCGCACCTGCATTAAAAGATGCATTGCCGGAGACCTTAAATTGCGTCGAAGCAAGTTTGGTTATCTGAAAGGGATTCCGCGATTTCGGGTTTATAGCTGATACTTTCCCCTTTGATACGGTGAGCCGATAAAGATCAGTTCCGCCGCGTTCCATTCCCACGAGATACAAATTATCTCCCCCATCATTAAAAAGGTTGATATTTTGATAGCCGCGCCATTGCGGATCCGACCATCCTTCTCTCGACTGTTGGGCCATATTCATCTCCTGGATCAACTGAAATCCTTCTTCGCCCCTTTCAAATTTGTCAACCGGGCAGATGTAAAAATCAAGATCACGGCTATCCCAGTTGCCCACCACCAGCAGCATATGGCGTCCGATACGTGTCAGTCCGACTGCGCCGGCTGTTACCCTCTCATATTTTCCATCTCTTTTGATAACATGCAAAGGTTCAGACCAGGATTTGGCTCCCTTTCTTAAATCGTAAATCTTCACCCGGGAAGTGTTTCGGGCTTTGAAATCTTCCATCCCAACCGCCAGATAGTGCTCAGTGATCTGAAACCCTCCGGGATGACCGTAAGGAGCCAGCATCAGGGTGTCCACCGCCACCATTGTAGCTGTATCCGATTCCAGCCTTGCCTTGATGAGGTAGGCGGCATCCGAATTGCTCCGCGTCATATAAAGAAAATCCGATCCCCCGGATTTATATAATTGGATTCCCTGGATATGTCCGTCCAGGTCATTGAAATTAATCGGAAAAGGATTACAGACCGGAATCAGTTGATCCTTCGCCGACAGGCTGGCAAATGCCTTTATAAAATCAGTAGCATGCGCAGATCGTTTAGTGGATTGTGCGGATGCCATTGCAAGAAATTGAAGAGACCGGGGAGAGGATAAGAATCCCCATGAGTGCACTTAAACTCCTGGGAGATATTTTGAAAGCGATGGCTCAAGGTAAACCGCTATCGCTGGTTCCAGTAGCTACGGAAGTAACCACACAGGCAGGTGCGGAAATGCTTGGCTGCTCCAGGCCCTATTTAGTGAAACTGCTTGAAGAGGGACAGATCCCGTATACTAAGGTTGGTAAACATAGGAGGATTAAATTCGATGACATAGTTAAATACAAGCAGAAGATGAAACAACACCAAAAGCAAAACATTATTGATCTAATGAATTCAGACGACGAAACAGGCTTGTATGATTCATAGCGTCCGTTTTACAGTTGTGCTGGATACAAATGTCATTTTCCCTGTCGTATCCAGAGACATCCTTTTTTGGTTTGCACACTATGACCTATACACACCAAAATGGAGTGAACATATATTTGATGAATGGAAAGAAGCGATGTCCCAAGGATTGTCACGTTGTAGCGGCGGCAATTAAAACAAATGCAAATCTTATTGTAACAAACAACCTTAAACATTTCCCTGAATCATATCTGAACTCCTTCGGCCTGAGCGCAAAAACTGCAGACGATTTCTTAACGGACACTATAGACCTCAATCAAGAACAGGCACTCATGGCGTTTAGGGAATTGGTCCTCAATAGAAAGAATCCCCAACAAGACGAAATTGAAGTTTTGAATCAGTTACGTAAAGCGGGATTAAAAGATACTGCGGATTACCTCCATTCACTCATCTAGATTTTTCTTAATAGACACTACTCACCCGTCCGCTGTAAACAGAACAACTCATATCCGAAATCGAGTTTAGTATAAATGCTGAAACCAAATTTCTCATACCATGCGACATTCCTGGGTACCGAGGTTTCGAGATATACCGGAAGCATTTCCTTCTCTGCTTCGCGCAGTACCTGCTTTAGCATTTCGGTTCCCAGCCCCTTGTTCTGAAATTCCGGGGATACCCCAATAAACCAGAGATAATAGAAAGGCTCGCGCGGATGCAGTTTTTTGATAGCTGATTCACGTCGAATCACCTTGCCGAGGTTTGAAAGTCCGATCACTGAAACTGCGAGGGAGAGATCGAGGCGGAGCGAATGAAAGAATGATTTCTTCAAATGCGGAAACAATACCAGCGCACAGGCATTCCGATCCTCAGATAGCCACACCGCACCATAGCGATGGCATAACTCGAAGGAATATTCCATCAGCTTGCGGAGGCGCACTGCACGGCAGCCATCCTGCTTCACGATAAAGTTGACACTCTTATTATCGTCGAAGGAAGCAGCCAGGATTTGCACCACCCGGTTCTTATCCCGGTAATCAGCTCTGAGCATATTTAAAAATAGGAGGAAAATTCATCGCAAACAACCTATTGGCATAAGCAGGTCCTGGTAAAAAAATGATTCGTACCTTAATATGGATCCGGCCCGTCATATTTATCCGATC